>CATPBS010000079.1 GCA_955652715.1 uncultured Candidatus Udaeobacter sp. | reverse complement strand
GCGCGACCAGGCAAAGACATGCCGAAATGAAAAAACATGAAATGCAACGAGCAAAGCGCCACAGCAGAGCAGGGGAACAGTCGAGAGAACGACGCCAGCGGAAAGATCGCGGCCCCAACGCGGATTGGGTGCAAGGTCGAGATCAGCCATGGAACGCACGCGGCTGACGCACAGGAAAGGCCAGAGCAAAAGCGCAGCAGCAATGAGAATGGCGCGATGAAAGAATGTTTCGAAATCGTACTTTGCCAGAAAGGGAAACACGCCGTTCGCTGCAAGCGACTGGGCTGACCAAAAGAGAAGTGGAGCAAGGAGTGCTCCAACGAGGACGATCCCGATAAAATAGACGGCCAGTTTAGCTACGTCTTTCAAGCCTGCTAATGTAAGGTCTTACCGCAATGTCGAGTCAACACATATGGACGCACAACAACGAACATGGGGCGAAACGCGAAGTGCGAGCCACAAAGTTTGGCGGCGCGTGGCGGTTCCAGGCGAAGACCGCGGACGATCTTGAGTGGACCTATTATGACCGCGCGTTGGTGGAGGATTTGTTGGCCTTAAAAGAAATCCTCGCGCGGAAATATCAGCGACGGCGCGCTTCGGCCGAAGACGTTGCGTCGGTTGAGAAATTAATTGCTAATGAAATGGGAGTAGAGCCGCCGCGACGCGACGTCCGGTCAGTGTAAGGCGCCGAATCCACCACACGACTACACGCTCATGATTGAATGGAATACGGAAGAGCTAATCAAGGCGGACAAACGGTTCGTGTGGCATCCGTTTACCGACATGCGCGAATGGTGCGCTGCCGAGCATGAGCCCCTGGTTTTGGTCGAAGGCCGGGGGGCATTGCTGCGCGATAGTAGAGGCCGGGAATACATCGATGGCAATTCATCGATCTGGACAAATATCCATGGCCATAATCACCCGCACATCAATGCGGCCATCCGCCGGCAACTCGACCGGGTGGCGCACACCTCATTTCTCGGCTTCACGAACCCTGCGGCCATCGAACTCGCGCAGGCGATCGTGGCGCTTTTCCCGAATAGGCCCTTGAACAAAGTTTTTTTCTCTGATGATGGCTCAACTGGAATCGAGGTCGCTTTGAGAGTCGCCGATCAGTACTGGCGGCTGCGCCGGTCAAGAAGACATCAGTTTATCGCTTTTCGAAGTGGTTATCATGGCGATACTGCCGGTGCAGCGAGTCTGGGTGCCGCGGCGATGTTCCAAAGTAGATCGCCCCGGTGGAAGTTTCCTGCCATCCAAGTGTCAGATGTTAAGGCGCTGGAGGCCCTTGCCCCAGCTGAGATAGCGAAGATTGCTGCCGTCGTTATCGAGCCGCTTGTTCAGGGGGCCGCCGGGATGCGCCTTTGGCCATCCGGCACATTGCGGGCTGTTCGCGAATGGTGCAGTCGCACTGATACACCGCTCATCGTCGACGAAGTCATGACCGGCTTTGGCCGAACTGGCCGAATGTTTGCAACTGAGCATGAGGGTGTAATTCCGGATATGATGATTTTAGGTAAAGGCTTGAGTGGAGGCTATCTTCCGATTGCTATTACTTTAATATCTGAAAAATTATTTTCGGCATTCGATGGGTCAGTGGCCGAAGGAAAAGCACTCGCCTACGGCCATAGCTACACGGGAAATGCGCTTGGTTGCGCCGCCGCCAAGGCCAGTCTGGAGATCTTTGAGAATGAGCGCGTTTTAGAAGCTCTGCAGTCGAAAATTCAGTACCTCAGCTCGGCACTTAGCAGCTTAAAAGAGCTTCCTGGCGTAACGGAGGTGCGCCAGTGCGGATTCATCGCTGGAATAGAGATTGCGCAAGCCGAGATGGCCGCAGCCGTTTGCATCGAAGCGCGGCGCCACGGCCTGTTAACCAGACCAATTTGGAATGTGGTCGTTCTGATGCCGCCTTTGTGCATCACAATGTCAGAGTTAAGCAAAGCCGTGGAAGCTCTCCGCGCGTCGATCACGAAGGTCTCGCGCTACGGCAGCGCCTCCGGCAGAAAAGATGCCGAAGAAGTTACGGCTTGATCAGGTTCTCGTTCGGAAGGGCTTGTTCGCAAGCCGCGAGCAAGCACGACGTGCGATAATGGCTGGCGACGTAATGATCGGTACTCGAATTGCGGCGAAGCCATCAGAGCTTCTCGATGAACAAGCGGCGATTACGGTGAAGCCGGCGCGAAAGTACGTTGGGCGAGGCGCACTGAAGCTGGAAGCCGCTCTCGATCATTTCAACATCGATGTACACGGAAAGACGGCGCTGGATATTGGCGCTTCAACCGGCGGGTTCACCGACTGCATGTTACAGCGCGGCGCCAACAGAGTTTACGCGGTGGATGTGGGGCACGGCCAGTTGGATTGGAAGCTCCGCAATGATCCACGCGTGACTGTCCTCGAAAGACTCAATGCGCGGTCTCTCTCGCGTGAGCACATTCCGGAACTTGTCGATGTTTGCGTGATCGATGTTTCCTTCATTTCGTTGACCTTAATCCTGCTGAACGCGTTCGACTTGATAAGCTCAACTGGAGTGATTCTCGCGCTGATCAAACCGCAGTTCGAACTGCAACGCTCTGATGTGGGAAAAGGCGGAATTGTTCGCGATCAGAGCTTGCACCGAAAGGCACAAGACAAGATTGTCGCCTTTGTGACGCATCTGGGCCATGTAGTGACCGGGATTGTCCCGTCTGCTGTTAAAGGCGCGGACGGAAATCAGGAATTTTTTGCATGCATGCGAAAACGATCGGCTTAATAGCACACACCGGGAAACCAGGCGTTGCTAAGCTGATCAACGCAATTGCCCAGGAATTCAGCCGTTATTCAATCTCGATCCTGTTCGAAAAAGAAACGGCTCGCATTGCTGGAAAGAACTCCGGGCACTCGCTCGCCAAATTGGGAGCTGCGGCGGATCTCCTGGTCGTAGCTGGAGGCGACGGAACGATCTTGCATGTGGTTGGGCAACTTGGCGAGGTCATCAAGCCAATCTTCGGGATCAACGTCGGCTCGCTCGGTTTTCTGACCTGCGCAAGTTCATCAACGTATCGCGAAGCGGTGGAATGCATTGCTAAAGACCGTATTAATTTCAGTCAGCGGGCGCTACTCGAGGCTCGAGTTATTCTGGGCGACAAAAGAACGGGCAAAATGATCGCATTGAACGATGCCGTGTTAAGTCGCGGTGAAGTTTCGCGCCTGGTCCTCTTGTGCACACGAGTCAACGGCGAACCGCTCACCGAGTTCAATGCCGACGGTTTGATTGTCGCGACGCCGACGGGTTCGACGGCTTACTCGTTGTCCGCTGGCGGACCGATTCTCGATCCTGAGTCCGGTGTGTTCGTAATCACGCCGATTTGCCCGCATGTTCTCACGAATCGATCGATCATTGTTGCGGATGGATCGATAATCGATATCGAGGTGAGCGATCCCGATTATCCAGTGTTCCTGACGCTGGATGGGCGCAAGCCGATCCATGTCGAGCGGGGATCAACAGTCACGATTCGGAAAGCAAGGAAAACGCTTCCGCTGGCCTCGTTGCCGGAAGCCTCATTTTTCAGCGTGGTCCGGCAAAAGCTCAAATGGAGCGGCAGTAACGTCTGAGCGACGGGGTCGCACGCAACGCCGCTTCGGCTGTTTCGAGCAGCGCGAAAACTGTTTTCGCGGAGCGAAGCAATCTGGGCTATGACGGTTAAAATGGACCGGGCGGTGTATTGG
>CATPBS010000078.1 GCA_955652715.1 uncultured Candidatus Udaeobacter sp. | reverse complement strand
CCACTCCGTATCCCATCGAGGATCGTCGATGGAACTTGTCACTGCCGGCAACCGAGCAATCGGGAATTTTCGTCGGCACACGCGAATGGGACGTGCCATCACGCAATCATTTCGCAGCGCTATTGGTAGCGCGCCAACTCTGTGAAGCCACAGGTGAACCGGTTACCGTCGTTAATTTGGATGGATATAAGGCGCGCCGATTGCTCGATGAGCTAAAATTTCCCGAGGGAAAACTCCGTTTAATTGAGAAACGGAAGTCCTACCCGGATTACCTGCGCGATGTAGCGCGGCACAAGATCGTGCTGCAACTTGACCGAAGCCATGTGCCGGGCCAGGTGGCGGGCGACGCTCTCCTCTGTCGAATCCCCTGTGTGGGCGGCGACGGCGCCGTCGAACGAATTGCGTTTTCGAAAACTTGCGGCGAAGCCAGGACGATTAACGAAATCGCTTCGATGGCACTCGATTTGTTGAAAAACGCCGATTTACACGCTGCAATCGTCGCCGAATCACAGGAACGCGGACTGCAGCGGCTCTCGTTTCAATCAGTACGTTCGCAACTGACAAAATTTTTCGCCGAGCTCGAAGAAAAATAAGAAACGCGGATCCCACATAGCTACAGCCATGGCGCGACAAGTTACGCAGATAGCGCGGATTCCATCTCGACAATTGACCTAGACTTTTGCGAGACTCACCGCTACGAAAATAAGAAGCTCACGAATTATCATCGCAATTACCGTCCTCTGTTTGACAGCCGCCGGATCAAACGTGCAAGCCGTCAGTCCCCCACCGGACGGCGGTTATCCCGGTGGCAACACAGCGGAAGGTCAGGCCGCTCTTCTTAGTCTCACCACTGGCGGCTTCAACACGGCAGTCGGTTTCTTTTCGCTGAGAAGCGACAGTACCAACAGCTTCAATACAGCCATCGGCGCCGGAACGCTTCTTGCGAACACCGCAGATAAAAATACAGCCATTGGCGCCGGGGCGCTTTTAACCAACATCACCGGCGATGTGAACACGGCCACTGGAACATTCGCGCTCTTTTTCAACACCACCGGCCATTTCAACGCGGCTGTAGGTGGCTACGAGCTACATAGCAATACAATAGGGGATGGCAACACAGCCACCGGTTGGTCAGCGCTCGCTAGCAACACCACGGGGGTTGGCAACACGGCTGTCGGTGATTCCGCGCTCAATAGCAACACGACGGGGATTTCCAATACGGCGGTGGGCGCTGATGCGCTCTTTAACAACACCACTGGTAACGTTAATACGGCGTTGGGCCATTTTGCTGGCGACAAAGTCAGCACAGCCAGTCACGTTATCTGTATTGGCGCTAGTGGCGCGGATGTGGACAACATTACCTGGATCGGGAATGTTTATGGAACTACCACGCAAAGCAGCACAACGCTGCCTGTTATCGTCTCTAGCGACGGCCAGCTTTGCACGATGAGTTCGTCGCGGCGCTTTAAAAAAGAGATCAAGCCGATGGGCAGCGCCAGCGAAACCATTCTAGGACTCCAACCAGTGACATTTCATTACAAGATCGACACGACTGGAACGCCGCAGTTTGGCCTCGTGGCGGAGGACGTTGCGAAGATTGATCCGAATTTGGTCGTTCGTGATGACAAAGGCGAGATCTACAGCGTCCGCTACGACGCGGTGAATGCGATGTTGCTCAATGAGTTTCTCAAAGAGCACAACGCCGCTGTCGAAGAGCGCCGCAAAGTCGAGAAATTAGAAGCCACAGTCGCAAATCTAGTGGCAACGGTGAAAGAGCAGGCGGCGCAAATCCAGAAGGTGAGCGCCCGGTTCGAAGCAGATTCACGTCCAGCGCAAATGGTCAGCAACGATCGATAGCTGGCGTTGTTGACGCTGCGCCGCGCTCAACGACCGCGGGTGCAACAGCTGCAGGAGTTGTTCCGAAATCAAAAGATGATTTCGAAGAGTTTAATGCCGTTCCATTTTCCGGGGTGGTTCGGATCGAATGAGGTACTTTCCACCCACGTTCCATAACGGGGCGGGGCCCATGGATTGAGCATCTGAAGCGGGTTGCGACCGTCGCTAAATCCTCGCGGAACTACCCCCTCAACCGCGGGCCGTTGCAACATCGGCGGTGGAGTGGCCATCGCGCGCACCGGTTTTTGAGGCCCGATCGGTGCTCTGAATTCTTGTGCCGAAGCGCTTGTCACCAGCGCGGCGACTATCGCGATCGTTAATGTTTTCATGTTTTTTCCTTTCGCTCCAGGGCGTGCAAATTATTGCCCGACATCACGCCTTGCTCACATTATATAGTTCGATGGACTACTTTGAAAAGGCCGGACGTGTCCTGGACATAGAAATTTTTGAGCTTAAGCGACTCCGGGACCGCCTGGACGAAAATTTCTCTCGCGCCGTTGAGCTGATCAAGGAAACGGTGGATGCGCGGGGCAAAGTCGTTGTTGTGGGTGTCGGAAAATCCGGGCACATCGGCGCAAAGATCGCGGCCACTCTCACCAGCACTGGTTCACCTGCGGTGGTGCTCGATTCCTCCAACGCGTTGCACGGCGATCTTGGGATGATCGCGGACGGAGATGTAGTGCTTGCGTTGAGCGCGAGCGGGGAGACGGAAGAAATGGTTCGGATCCTGCCCGCCATTGCGCGGTTCCAGGTGAAAATCATCGCGATGTGCGGCGATTCGAAATCGGTTCTGGCACAAAACGCCCATGTTCTGCTTGATGCGAACATCGAACAGGAAGCTTGCCCGTTGAACCTGGCACCGACTTCGAGCACAACGGTGATGCTGGCGCTGGGCGACGCGCTGGCGATGGTGTTGCTGGAGGCACGAGGTTTCAGGAAGGAAGATTTCGCCAAGTTTCATCCCGGCGGGCTGATCGGCCGCAGCATGCTCGTGCGCGTGCATCAAATCATGCGACCGCGCGAGGCAATGGCCATTGTTTCTACCGACGCCCCAATCCGCGACGTGTTAAAAGCAATGACGAGCGTGCGCGCCGGTGCTGCCGTTGTCATTGGCGAAGATCAAGAACTACTCGGCATCTTCACACACGGCGATTTCGTGCGGCATTTTCAATCTGATTCAAGAATCGGCGAACGATTAGTGGCAGACCTGATGACATTGAATCCAGTGACGGTGCACAAAAACAAACTCGCTGTCGAAGTTCTTAATCTGCTGGAACGCCATCGGATCGACGATCTCGTCGTGATCGATGACGACAACGTGCCGGTAGGCATTGTCGATTCACAAGATTTAACGCGGTTGAAACTATTGTAGGGCAACCCGAACGCTTTCGGGGGTTGTCGACGAACGGCAAGCAGTGCGGCTGCCCCACAATTGCAAACGGCGGAAGCGTGTGTAAAGTCGGCGCTCCCCCGCTTGAACGCTTCAACGCAGTGACGATTTAACGCGCCCATGCCTGCAGCTAATGATCTTCGCAGAGGAATGGCCATAAAATACAATGGCAACCCGGCCATTGTTCTCGAAGTGCATCATCGCACGCCGGGAAATTTGCGCGCATTCGTGCAGGCGATTATTCGCTACATCAATACGGGCAAGAGCGCGGATGTCCGGTTTGGGTCAACGGATAAGGTCGAGCTGGTCGAAATCGACCGAAAGCAGCTCGAGTTCAGTTACAAAGATCGGAACGGATATCATTTCATGGACCCGGAGACCTACGACACCATCACGTTACAGGAAAACTTGATCGGCGACGCGAAAGATTACCTCGTAGAAAATCTCTCCGTGCAGGTTCTTTATGCCGAAGGCAAACCGGTGGAGGTTGAGTTGCCCGCATCTGTAAGTCTGAAGGTCGTCGAATCGGCTGAAGGCCTTCGCGGCGACACCGCCAGCAACGTCACCAAGCCGGCAAAGCTGGAGACGGGAAAGACAATCAACGTCCCTCTTTTCATCAAAGAAGGCGAGACAATCAAGATCGACACGCGTACCGGCGCCTACATGGGGCGCGCGTGATCGCTGCGTTGTTTATTGTAAGCGACCGCTTCGGTTGCCCCAATTGGCAGGCGAAGCGCCTGCCCTACAATTGATCCGCGCCATCCGCGTAATCGGCGGTTCGATCTTGCTTTTGGCTGCTGAAGGTCGCCTAATCTGCGGTCAACTTTGGCTGCACTAAAGCGAAGATCGAGCGCCAATCGGGGCAAGCGCAAAGCGGGCCGCGCCCAAAAGATCGTCCGAAATGTCGCGCGTGCGAGGCGAATGGTGCCCGCGTTCGAGCCGCTTAACGTGCCGACGCGCTGGGTGAAATTTGTGTTTGCGATTTTCCTCCTGCCGATCTGCGCAATTCTTAGTCAGACATTTTTCACTGCGTTCACGTGCGCCACCGCGACGCAACGGCTCTGGGCAGGCGAAGAATTCTGGTTCTTTTCATTGGGCGCAATTCTTTGGTTGATCGCCTTCTTCGGTCTTCCGCGCCCGATCGTGATCTACGTTTTCGGACACGAACTCACTCACGCGCTCTGGGTTTGGCTCATGGGCGGACGTGTTAGCCGGTTTC
The DNA here is from genome assembly GCA_955652715.1 of uncultured Candidatus Udaeobacter sp. Lineage (GTDB taxonomy): Bacteria > Verrucomicrobiota > Verrucomicrobiia > Chthoniobacterales > UBA10450 > Udaeobacter. Next base: position 2,087 of record CATPBS010000078.1, on the reverse strand, counting down.
GTGTTGGCCCTGAGGGAGGACACGTGGTTACCAGCAAAGCGAACTTCTGGATCGCGCTGGCGCCATATTTTTTCCCGCTCTACAGCATTTTGGCCATCGCGATTTACGGCGCGCTCAGCCTCTTTCTGAACGTCCAGCCGTATGGCCAATTGCTTTATGCCATGATCGGCGCGACCTGGGCGTTTCATTTTACGTTCACATGCTGGATGATCCCGAAAAATCAGACCGACCTCAGTGATCAGGGCACATTTTTTTCGCTCGTGTTGATCTACTTGATGAACCTGTTATTGCTCAGCGTGATGCTGATTCTCGCATCGCCACATATCACATTTGCCAGTTTCGGCGCCGATTTGCTTACGAACCTCGGGAATTTTTCGAAATGGCTAGTCGATCTTTTCCAAGAATTCGCGCGGCAACATTAGCATTGGCGTTTCACAGAAACGCCCTGTAATCATCCAAATTTTGCAGGGCGTGTGCGTCAGACGCCCTTTAAGGAACGTTCGTGATCAGCGCGAACGGCAAGAACGACAGCGCGTCGGCCAGCTTCACTTGCCCGTCTCGGAGAGCAAGAGGGCGACAGGTGAACAGATCGTGCGCCTGCGCAAGCGAGAACGTTTCGGGAAATTCAATTGCCGTGTCTCTCCACAATTCGCCAATCGGTGGGAAACCAACGCGCGAAGACATCCGCGGAGCGATCACAACAATCCATTTGTCCGTCAGGCGGCGCCCGAAACTGACGCAACACTCCGCAAAGGTTCCGCTCGCGTGGACCGGCAGATATTCGCCGCGCTGGAAAACGTCAGCGTGCTCGCGACGAAATCGCAGCACTCGCTGGGTCAGAAATAACTTAATCCGCCCATCTGGCCAGGCCTGCATCAGTTCACGTGGCGTCGCGGTCGGCACTGCTTCGAGCATTTCCCAGCGCCGGTTGTAATCGACCGCGCGCCGATTATCTGGATCGACGAGGCTGTAATCCCAAATCTCGTTGCCCTGATAAATGTCCGGCACGCCCGGCGACGTCAGTTTGAGTAATGTTTGCGTGAGCGAATTGATGGCGCCGAGACGCGCAATCTCCTGCGCAACCGGAAGGAAAATTGGTAGAAACTTGTTTCGCGACGGATCCAAAATCTTGGCGACGAAATCCTGCATCGCTGCATCCCATTCTTGGTTTGGTTGGATCCAGCTTGTATTGATCTTCGCTTCGTGGAGCGCCTTGGCCATGTAGGCTTGAATTCGCTCGATGTAGTCCGGCGTTGCCACAGCCTCCGGTTCGCCGTTTGCCTGCATGGGCCAGGTCCCTAACAAAGTCTGGTATAGCAAATATTCTTCGGTCGCGTCCGGAGCTTCCAAGTCATTGATCATTCGTTTCCAACGACGATTCGCCACGTGCCAGCGTTGCAACGAACGTCGCCAAAGCTCGGGGAGTTCGGAAACCGCCACCATTCGCGCACGCACATCTTCGCTGCGTTTTGTGTCGTGCGTCGAAGTGGCCAGCAAGGTCGCCGGCCAATTGTGTTGCCGATCCAGATTACGCTCGTGAAACGCCTCGATGCTCAACCCAAACTGTTGCGGCTCGCCGCCTACTTCGTTTAGGGCTGCCAGCCGGTTATAAATATAAAGGACCGTGTCCTCCAGTCCCTTAGCCATGATTGGTGCCGTCGTTTGTTGAAACTTCAAAACGAAATGCATATGCGCCGCGCGTCCGCGGGCGTCGAGATTTGGTGGAAGACGAAAAAGCAACACGTCACGGAGAAAATTGAAGATCGATTCTTCCATGGCTGGGTTACGGCGTTTGGCTCCGCTGATCGCGCGATCGACGATTTCACTATCTTTTTCGCTAACCGGCTGACCCGGCGCGACGTACGTTCGATAGACAGGAAAGCAAGCGATGGTCTCGCGCACAGCACGGGAAAGCGCTTCCAGCGTGAAATCGCGATACCAGCGGTTTCGCTCGGAAAGCCGATCGAGCATGTTGCCCAGAACAACGACGTCGTTCGCCAGCGCGAGTTTCATCACCTGCAGTTTTTTCGCGTATAGCAGATGGCCAAAAGGAACCGAGTGACCGATGAAACGATGGAATGTTTTTG
>CATPBS010000077.1 GCA_955652715.1 uncultured Candidatus Udaeobacter sp. | reverse complement strand
GGCTACAGCGCTGCATATTTGTGAGATGGTTTCGGGCAAACTTGGTAGGTTGTGTGTTCATCAGTTCTCACTGATCCCGATGCACGGTTACTTCACACCTGTTAAGCCGGGCGCGGCGCCGGAGTCGGGCGGGGCCTTGGTACCGGGGTAGCCCTTGGCGTGGGAGTAGGCCGTGGGGTTGAAGTTGGTGTAGGTGTGGGAGTAGAGTGCTACCAGTTGGCGTAACTGTTGGTGGTAGGAGTCACTGTTGGCGTCGGGGTTGGCGTAGGAGTAGGCGTGCCGCTGGATGCAGGCCCCTGGATCGTTACTATCATGGGCGAGCCTGTCTTGAAGAAGCCGACGGTCGCATTGGCACTTTGCGGCGGTTGATTTGCGTCAAACCGGAAGTTATACAATGTGCCCCAACGAATCGCATTCGCGTTCTGGTTTTGCGCAAAGGTTTCACAGCTCCAGGTTAGGGTATTGATGGTCTGATTAACAGTCCACGGAGTGCTGCTATAACCTTGGTTGTTAAACGTGCCGTCATTTGCCCAGCCAGGCTCCTGAGGCGGCGCGTGAAAGCCGATATTGCTTAGATTGACTCCGGCTCCCAGAGGCACGTTAAAGGATTGAATCGCGCGATCGAGGTTCTGGTTGTACACCGCATACTCGTAGTGCCAGACTCCAGCCACAGGGTTTGTTACTTTGTAGCCGAGCAGTCCAAACCCATCGTTACCTGGATCAGGCTGGATCTGGTTAATCGTCGCACCCGTCCAGGCCGAAATAGCAGGCTGCATTCGCACCGTGGAGCCCAGAGGGGTAAATGTGAAAGGAGGATTGATCCCGGTTACGCTAAACTGACGGTGGGAAGCGTTGTTATACATGTTGCATTGCCCGGGATGGGTCTGGCACCAGGTGTATTCATGCGGGCTAATATATTGCGCTTCGGCGAAATAGGTCGCACCCGAATTCAATGTTGTGTTGAGGTCGTTGACCTCCACGCGGATCCGGTGCGATACGCCGTCATGGACGTGGCCGGTGTGATCGTCCGCGCCGGATGGGAAAGCTCCCGTGAACGGATTCACCCACGCGCGCGAACCGATCTGGTTTTGGTCGCCATTTAAGCCGGCGACGTACGGATCGGAGCAGCCCGGGCATAGATGTGTGCCTGTTTGGCAATTAGTGGTGTTGCAGTTGCCGCAGACGAACTCTTCCAATGCCTCGAATGTGTGTTTGTTCCAGGAATGGCCGATTTGTTCGAACCGCTGAGTGTTATCTGCTCCAGCGCTCATCCGATAAAGATTTTGCGGAACAACCGGGTGGTCGGTTTGAGGCAATGCAAACCAATCGATCGGCTGGTCGCCATTGTTGCAAGAGTCTGTTCCGATTGCCAGCCCGACCTGTGTCCCGACGGCGCTTCCAAATTGTTCCACGCTCTCGACGTCTCCAACGATCACATCTGGCCCAGGCACAAGAGTAGGCGCTTCTATTCCGGCGGCACCTCGCAACGGCGGCATGACCATCGATTTCGGCGCGCCGTTTACAAGCTGCGTGACCTCGATCGGCCGCATCGCAGCGCCAACCGAGATTCTTCCGACCACGGCACCGACGTCGGGTGGTCGGCCCAGAGCGTTGGCAAACTCTTTTGAAATGAGGAGTCTTCCCCCGGTGATGCTGAGTAACTGCCCTTTGGCATCGTAATAGTATTGGTGTCCCTCGATGTTAAAAAAAGTGAAGCCTGTTTTTGCGTCGCGCACGGCAAGATCGAACCGCTCGGCCGAAGGGAGTTTTTCCACGACGAGCTGGTTGATGGATGCTCCCAGGGTAGAAGGCAGCTCTGTGGAGTATTGCGGGACAAGTGCCACCGATCCTTGCTCAGGGCCACGCAGGAGATCGTTAAACACAAGAATGCTGAAGAAGGAATTGGCGGCCACAGCGAAATGCAGTTGCTCCTCTCTTATGACTAGTGAGCCGTCTCCGCTGAGCTGGTCGAGATAGAGATCCATAGTGACTGTTCCGCTCTCCACGATCATTTTTTGAAGCGTCCCGGTCTGGCCCTGGTTGTCGGGAGTTTTCTTTGTAGCCCCGAAAGCCTTCGGCGGGCCTGCCTGGGTCGAGGCAAACAGCAAGAACAACCGGAGCATGAGACCGGTAAGCGTTATCTTTGACATTGTGTGTTGTATCCTCTGGTTGTGCTCAGTTTGGGCTAAGCATTGATTAAAGTAATTGCTCTCATGCGTTCACGGCAGAAGCAAACAAGATTTTCGCTTGCCGCGCCGTTCGCCTTAGTGAAGGCGGGCGCTTCATCATTCTTTCGGATTTCGAATTCTGAGTTCGCCGGCGATTCTCGATTCATTTCTTGCCCTCCACGAGCGCTGCTGCTTCGCGATCTAGCGCGGCGTAATCCGGCTTGCGCGGTTGCAAATAAAATTCATCGATCATGATCTGCACCAGTGCGGCAGCAGGGACAGCGAGAAAAACTCCGAGCAACCCGAACATGGTCGCGGTCGCAAGAGTGAAGAACAAGATGTTGACCGGATGCAATCGCATCTCTTTGCCCAGCACGCCCGGGACAAGAACATTTAGCTCGATCTGATAGACCAGCACGATTACGGCGAGAGCCAGCCAGAATTTTGTCGCGCCCAGGCTTAGCGCGACCAGCAGAATGGGAATAGAAACGAGAAACGCGCCGATGTTTGGTAGAAACTCACCTAGAAACGCAAACACGCCGAACATGAGCGCCGGCTGCACGCCGATCAGCCAAAGCAAGACGCCTATTGACAAGCCGGTGATCACGCCATTGATGGCGACGCCGCGCGCCCAGGCGGTCATTTGTCGCATGAGCCGCGCGAGAGTGCGATGCGCTTGCTCACGATAACGATCGGGCGCAAGCGCGAGATACGCGGCTACGAGCGGCCGCGGGTTGCCCAGCACAAAAACAAGCAACAGGATCGCGAACACGAAGCTGGCCACGCCGCCGACGAAACCGATTGTCGATCTTAGCAAGAAATTCCCGAGCGTTCCCGCGGCGACGCCAGCTTTCCCTGCGATCTCGTCCGTACGCGGCAACGCCTCGCGAACCTCCGGATAATTTTGCGTGAGCGATTCAATGCGGAGGCGAATGCTTTGCCAGACGCTTGGCGCGCTGCGCACCAGTTCCTGGGTTTGCCTCGTCAGCGGCGGAATTGCATAGACGACGATGGTAGTAGTGACAGCAACCAGCGCAAGCATCAGCAGGATCACGCTGACAAAGCGCGGAATATGATGCTTCTGCAGCCAGGCCACAATCGGGTTAAGGACCATCGCGAGGAGAAAAACCAGCGCGAAAAGCAAGATCACCGGTTGCAATGCGCGCAGGATTAACCAGATGACCATCAGCAAGAAAACCAGCCAGACGATGCGTAACGCGCCGTGATAACTCAGCGGCGCATGCTGGTTTTCTTGATCCGGTTCGTTCATGAAATGCAGCGCGATCTTCGCGTTGGCACCTGTAAATGACAAGAAATAGTGATCGCGGATCTCTGTAGCCGGCCGGTCTCTGAAACATATGCAGCGTGAAGCAGCTGCCGCTGAGCGCGCAGGAGATTTGGCGTCGGTGCTGTAGTGGCAGCCGTGGCGGCTGCGAACCCGAGAGCTATGCAGGCGACACGCCTGCCTCTACAGTTATCGCCGGCATCACTGATGCCGGCGATAACCGATCACCGATCACGGATAACTTTTCTTTTTACCGCGGAGATGTCGGACGAGGCGTAGGCGTCGGGCGCGGCCTCGGTGTCGGTGTTTGCCTGACCGCCGTTGGAGTAGGCGTTGCTGTTGCCGTCGCTGTTGGTGTAGGCGTCGGCGTGCGAGTAGCTGTTGGCGTCGCCGTTGGAGTTGGCGTGGGAGTCGTCGCGTTTACCACCACACAAGCTGAGAACTCGGATGTGTTCCCACTGGGGTCAGTGGCCGTCGCAGCTATAACATGACCTGCCTGCACGGTGACCGGGAAAGTGACAGTGATAGGCGCACTACAATTAGCATCGGTTATTACGTTGGTCGCGCCAATAAAGGTTTGTCCCTGACCATGACCGGAAACATGGCACTGGGCGTTATCGAAAAATTCTATTCGGAAAGTCGTACTTGGCGCGCTATTCAAACTACCTTGAATGGTCGTGCTACCACCGCCGCTGGTGGCTGAGGTGAGCACTGGATAGTTTTGCAGATTATTTGGGCCGGGAACGCCGCCGCAGTTGTGATTCGGCTCGACGCAGTTCGGGTCGCCGTCATAAGTCAGATCGATCCCGAGGAAATTTCCTTCGATCACATTGCCGTTGCTGTTACAACCGATCGGATCAGTAATAATGG
>CATPBS010000076.1 GCA_955652715.1 uncultured Candidatus Udaeobacter sp. | reverse complement strand
GGCTCGCGATCCTGTTGAGAGAGCATGGTCGCAGTTGTCCATGGGTGTGCGTCTTCAGAATATCAGCCCGTTTGACGGAACTGATGTTGATGAAGTGATCTGGAATCTACTGAACCCCGGGGGTACTCCTGCGCTCGTATCCCAGTAAGATCGTCGCGCGCTGGAAGCGCGATGTTCGTCCGGAACGCTTTCGTACCTACTTCTTCGATGATCTCGAGAGAAATCCCGCAGAGCTGCGACACTCGATTCTCCTTTTTCTCGGCGCTGACCCGAACAAGCCAAGCGGCCGATTGAAGGCGCATCAGAACAGCAAGGGCCGGCAGGGACAAACTTCGGCTAACTGCTAAAGTGCGCTCCCGTATAGCTCAGTTCTTTGAACAGGAACTCAAAGCCTGCGCGGTGGAATTGGGTGGACCAGCTAGGCAATGGCCGGCACGATACGGTTTTTCGATATTCTGTTTCTTCTGGCAGTTGGCAGACTATTTCGATCTTTTTGTGTGGTGTGATTGGATTGCGTGAAGTAGAGGCAGTGCGCTGCGGTCGCCGCGGCGACACATCGCGGCGCGATGTCCTTACCATTGATCATTGCAACTAACCGCGGTCAGCGACCGCGGCGACAGCTTTTGCCCGCGCCCGATTCGCCTGAAGTTCAGCAAGATGTTTTTCTGACCAGCGGCAAAGCGCATGCAAAGGCTCAATCAAGGTCCGACCCAATCTTGTGAGAGAGTATTCCACCTTCGGCGGCACGACGGGATGAACGATGCGCTGCACCAAGCCGTCGCGTTCGAGACTGCGTAAAGTTTGGGTAAGCATTTTTTGCGAAATGCCGCCGATCTCGCGCTGGAGCGCGGCGTAACGCATCGTCCCGCGCGCGAGAATCTGGATGATGAGAGCAGTCCATTTATCCGCAATTCGGTCGAGCACCAGCCGGGACGGGCACTGCGCGTCCAGAACGGAGGGGCTAGAGGCCGCTTTTGGCACGGCGTTGTGTAAAACAATTCCGTCTGAGGTGCAAGCGGAGAGTAACAGTCGAAAAGATATGTATGGCCACGAGACACGTGTAGTTGACTGCAGGCTTGGTAGTCCGAAATTTAGGTTATGACATTTGCATCGCTTCCAAAGGAAAACGCTGTGCCGATGGATTTTCTCTTAAACGAGACTGACTCCGAAGCTGGCGCAAAACCGGCGGGCGAAGACACCGAAATGGCCATAACCGCGCGACACGACTCGGCCTTGCTCGATGCGTATTCGCAAACGGTGGTGAGTGCCGTCCAACGCGTCGCCCCGGCGGTTGTTAACATTGATATCAAACAACGCGTCAATGTCCGGCGCGAAACGCACGAACTCAGCGGAAACGGCTCGGGTTTCATCATCACGCCCGATGGATTCATCCTGACCAACAGTCACGTCGTTCATGCGGCGAATTCTATCACTATAAGCCTGCCAGATGGACGCGAATATCCGGCTCAATTGACAGGCGATGATCCGGACACCGATCTAGCTGTGATCCGAATCGATGCACCACAGCTCACCCATGTGCGTCTAGCTGATTCCGAAAAATTGCAAGTTGGCCAGGTGGTGATCGCGATTGGAAATCCGCTCGGTTTTCAAGCAAGCGTGACGGCAGGGGTGATCAGCGCGCTTGGCCGCTCGATGTATGCGCAGTCGGGCCGCTTGATCGACAACATTATTCAAACCGATGCCGCTCTGAATCCGGGCAACTCCGGCGGCCCATTGGTCAATTCAGCCGGTGAAGTGGTCGGTGTAAACACAGCGATGATCCGACCTGCGCAGGGCATCTGCTTCGCCATCGCCAGCAACACGGCCAAATTTGTGGCCGGATGGCTGATTAAAGAAGGAAAGATCCGGCGCAGTTATATCGGTGTAGCCGGGCAGAACGTGCCGATTCACCGGCGGATCGTGCGATTTTATGGCTTGCATGTTGGAACGGCTGTTCTTGTTGTTTCAATCGAGAAGAACAGTCCCGCCGAAAGCGCAGCGCTGCGCGAGGGCGATCTGATTGTCGCGTTCAATGGTCAGCCCATCGCGAGCGTGCACGATCTGCATAAGGTTCTGGTCGGCGAACAAATTGGCGTTAACGCCACGCTCACGGTCGTTCGGCACACGGAGAAACTGGAGTTGCCGATCCTGCCTGCTGAATCCCGCCAATAACGCGCCGATTTGCACTGGCAGACCTCGCCTGCAATTTCGAATGCTTTGCAGCCGATACGGCTGCCTCTACAGTGCCGCTGCGAATGCTTCCTTGATGAAAATTCTAGTCATTGGCGGCGGCGGCCGCGAACATGCGCTTGCTTGGAAATTGCGCCAATCTCCGCATGCGGAGCGTATTTTCTGCGCACCCGGAAACGCGGGCACTGCCGAAATTGGCGAGAATGTTGCGATTTCCGCGAGCGATTTGCAGGCGCTCGTTCGGTTCGCGAAGGAAAATCGTGTCGATTTAACGGTGGTCGGTCCGGACGATCCGCTTGCCGCGGGAATTGTCGATCTGTTTGCGGCTGAAAAATTGCGCGCGTTTGGCCCCACGAAATCGGCCGCCCGCATTGAAGCGTCCAAAATTTTCGCAAAAGAGCTGATGCGCTCGCAGAAAATTCCCACAGCGGAAGCGAGCACATTTTCCGAGAGCAGCGAAGCGCTTCGTTACTGCGAGCGAGCGAAATTTCCCGTGGTGATCAAAGCAGATGGTCTGGCGCTCGGCAAAGGGGTAATCGTTGCGGCCGATGCTGCCACAGCGCGATCGACCATCGATGAGATGATGAATCAACACCGCTTCGGCGACGCAGGCCGGCGCATCGTGATCGAGGAATTTTTGCGCGGGACGGAATGCTCGTTGCATGCGCTGGTCGACGGAAGGAACTATCTTTTGCTGGAATCGGCGCGCGATCACAAGCGCGCGTTGGACGGCGACCGGGGACCGAACACGGGCGGAATGGGCGCCTTCAGTCCTGCCGATAATTGGAGCAGCAAATTGCAAGCTCAATTCGAAGCGGAAATTATGCGGCCGCTGCTGCGCGGTCTCCTGCAACAGGGAATCAAGTTTCGCGGGCTTCTTTATCCCGGGTTGATAATTACCAGCGCAGGCCTGCGCGTGCTGGAGTTTAATTGTCGTTTCGGTGACCCGGAAACGCAGGCACTGTTGCCCCGGATCAAGTCCGATCTGCTGCCGCTGTTGGAAGCGACGATTGATGAAAAGATCAACACGTGCGCCATTGAATGGGACACGCGCGCTGCGGTCACCGTCGTGCTCGCGTCCGCGGGCTATCCTGGTAAATACGAAACTGGAAAATCGATTTCAGGTCTCGAAGAAGCAGCAAAGGTCAAAGATGTCCAGATTTTCCACGCAGGAACGAAACACGCGAACGGCGAAATTAGGACTGCGGGCGGCCGTGTCCTCGCAGTCACTGCACTTGGATTAACCATTGAAGATGCTCGGCGACGCGCATACGACGCCGTCTCCAGGATTCATTTCGAGAACTGTCGCTACAGGCGCGACATTGCTCTGAGTGCTGTTGCGGCTACCATCGACAAATCGTGATTTCTCGATTTTTGCAGGCCACGTATGCCATTTTCGTCGTTGCGAATCTCGCCGCGCAATCGCCAGCGCCGGGATTACCTGCGCAAACCCCACCGGTCACGGCATCGCAGGCGCCATCGAAATCGCCTACAACGCCAGCTGGTTCGCCATTCGCCACCCCAACTACAGAAGAGTTGGTGAATTCGTTAGGCCCGGCTGACCTACAGGCGGTCATTTCGCTGCTGAAAAGTAATTTCACGGATCCTGACGCAACCACCGACACGGAGTTGAATCGGGCAACCGTTGAGGGCCTGATGGCGCGCCTGCCGCGCGGCGTAATGCTTTTGCCCGGCAAGGAAAACGCGTCGACCATCCCGCCAAGCGCCTTTTACAGCGAGATTGTCGCAGGGCACATCGGATACGTGCGTCCCGGGTCGCTGAACAGCGCCAATCTTCAGGCGCTGGACAAGAGTCTCAGCGGTTTCGCCGGAAAAGACGTGAATGCGGTTATTGTCGATCTTCGCGCCAGTGAGGCGGCAAGTGATTTGGCGTTGGCCGCGGAATTTGCGAAGCGGTTTTGTCCCCGGGGCAAAACCATATTTACCTTGCGTAAACCCACGGGACGCCAGGATCGCGTGTTTAATTCTGATCGTGATCCGGCATTTCGCGGACTGGTTATGGTGCTTGCCGATGGCGAAACGGCCGGCGCAGCCGAAGCGATCGCCGCTGCACTCCGGCTTCACCGCAAAGCGCTGGTCATCGGACAACCGACTGCCGGTCGCGCGGCCGAATACTCCGACTTGTCATTGCCGAACGGAAAAATTCTGCGTCTTGCCGTCGCTGAAATGATTTCGCCCGAGGGCCGCTCATTATTCCCGGAGGGAGTAAAGCCAGATTTGCCCGTCGAGATGTCAATGGCAGACAAGCGGCAGATTTTTCAATTAAGTGGCGAAAAAGGAATTGGTCCGTTTGTTTACGAAGCGGGTCGGCCGCATATGAATGAAGCGGCGCTGTTAGCCGGAACCAATCCGGAGGTAGAAGTAGCAGAAGCAGCACAACAGCGCCGCGGGCGAGTGCCGGAAAAACCGCCGCCCCACGATCCAGTCTTGCAACGCGCGCTGGATGTGGTGACCTCGCTGGAGGTTTATCAAAGCCGATAGCGCGCGCTGCTTGGTAGACGACCTACTGTTCCAGTTCCTTTGGTCAGTGAAGGTTTTTTCGGGTTACGCGAGCTGTAGTCGTTGTACTGAGTTGAGAGATTCTTCGAATCCGCTCACAATCCACAGTGATGTGACACCGCTCGAAGAACGCATCGGCTACAAATTCCGCAATTCGCTGTTCCTAGCGGAAGCACTCACCCACCCCAGCCTGGCCCATGAGGCGCAACGTTATCATTTTGATTATCAGCGCTTGGAGTTTTTGGGCGACGCCGTCCTCCAGCTTGTGATTACCGAATATCTGTTTCGCAATTTTCGAGTCGAAGCCGAAGGGCAACTAACCAAATTGCGTTCGCGGCTGGTTTCTCGCGAAGCACTACGGATGCATGCCGCCACGCTCGATCTCGGACGTTACATTTTGATGGGGCGCGGTGAAGAAGCCAGTGGTGGCCGGGAGCGAACATCCACTTTGGCCGATGCGTTCGAGGCTCTCATCGGCGCCCTTTATCTCGACGGCGGCCTCGAAGTCGCCAAAAACTTCATTTTGACGCAGACTCGCGCCGATCTCGAGGAACTGGCGGAAAAGCCGGTAGACATCAATCCTAAAGGCGATCTTCAGGAGTTGTTACAAAGCATTTCGCCGCAGAGTCCCGTATATGAATTGATTTCGCAGAGTGGACCCGAACATGAAAAGACGTTTATCTCGCAGGTCGTTTGGGAGGGAATTGTTCTTGGCCAGGGTGCCGGCCGCAGCAAAAAACAGGCCGAAACTGCAGCTGCAATCGAAGCGATGCAGTTGAGACGCTGGGAGAACAAGCTGTAGTCTCGACTTGCCTAAATGACTCGGCAACCGCAATCACCGATCTCAGCTAAAAATGCCTAAGCGCATTGATTAGTTCACCAGAACGCGACGTCCATTGGAAACGTCGCGCGATCGCGTCGGTCACAAATTTTTTTGCCCGGCAAACGGCGTCTTCCAACGAGAACCCGGAGGCAAGCCCAGCCGTGATGGCTGCTGAGTAGGTGCAGCCGGTACCGTGCGTTGCGATACCGTGCACAAACGGCGCCGAAAACTCGACAATTTTTTCACCAAGAAAGAGAACATCGACGGCGTCGGTCCCTTTTAGATGACCGCCTTTGAGAAGGATTGCTGTTCCAAATTTTGTCCCTAGCTTCTTCGCGGCACGATGCATTGATTGCCGATCTTTGATTTTCGTTCCGAGCAATCTCTCTGCTTCATAGAGGTTTGGGGTAATTAAGTTCGCGAGCGGAAACAATTCCTTCGCGTAAGCTTCGATCGCCGCCGGCTCGAGAAGGGGATCGCCGCTGGTGGCGACAATGACCGGGTCGATCACAAGGGGAATGCGCGCCGCTGGTCTTCTATCGTTGCCCCGTATCGCCTTGGCCACCGCGGAAATGATCTGCGCGGAGCAAAGCAGACCAGTCTTGATCGCGCCGATCCGGAAATTTTTGACGAGCACTTCGATTTGCTCCTGAACAATTCTCGCGCTGACGGTCTCAATCCGCGAGACTTTACCGGGAATTTCCGCGACGATGCAGGTGACGGCGGTTAACCCATAAACACCGAGAGCGGAAAAGGTTTTCAGGTCCGCCTGAATACCGGCGCCGGCGCTGCTATCCGAACCTGCGATGGTCAGGGCGACGGGAACTGTAACGGCGCTCTGTGAGCGCCGATCGTGTTGCTTTCCCATCGGTTTCGGCGGTCATAGACCGCCGCTACAGGATTACGTGCCGTCATTGCCGATCGCTTCGACCGGGCAGCCTTCCATCGCTTCTTTGCAGAGTCCGTCTTCCTCCAGCGTCTCTGGCTGTTTATAGACATACGAATGACCGCCGTCATCGTTCCGCTTGAAATTGGCGGGCGCGGTTTCGCGGCATAAATCGCAGTCGATGCATTGATCATCTACGTAGAATTTGCCCGGTACGTTTTCTGCGTACTTGTTTGCGACATCAGCCATGGTGTTTTCCCGTAAAGTGAAGTGGAACGTTAGAAAGAAACGTTCGCTACGCAATGAATTTGGCCGCTGATGAGCCTGCGCGCAACCGTCACCAGCCGTTGACCCGTTAAATCGTTGAAGCCTCGGAGCCAAAAGCCCATTATCGCTCGATTCTTATACTCTAACCAATCTGCTGATTCAGCGACTTAACAGCTTCAACGCCCCAGCCCATCTCTGCCCAATGAAGAAACAAGCTGCCAAAAGTCTGCGAGCTTTTGCCATTGAACTGGCGGTGTATGCGGTTCTGGTAATTTGCTATTTCTTTCTCGTTCTTAATCTCCTGGGGAACTGGCTGTATCACCTCGAAAATCAGCATCGCTACATCTATGCCGGGGTAGCCCTTTTGCTCATCGCAGGTCAGGCCGTTGTTCTGGATACGGTGACGACGCTCTTGTTTCGCGTCCTGCGGGGACGCTGGAGATAACGCATGTTTTTTCCAATCTCCAACACGCACATCAACCCGGTTTATCTGGCCGTTGTTGGCTTTATCATTGGAATTTTGGGTGGATTCTTTGGTGTCGGCGGAAGTTTCATTGCCGGTCCCGCACTGCGCTTGATGGGAGTGAATTGGAATTACGCGGTTGGGACAGACCTGGCGCACATCGTCGGCAAATCGATCGTCGCGGCGAAACAGCACCGCGCGCTTGGCAATGTTGATCTCAAACTGGGATTCATCATGGCATTCGGGACGATCGCTGGCGCGGAATGTGGCGCGCAGTTGATTCAGGCGCTAAAGCGCTCTGGTCACGTGAACACAGTAGTGAGCTATGTCGCGATCGCTGTTTATACTAGCATCGCGGCATTCATGCTCTGGGAGAGCCAAAAAACGCTTAGGACGGAGAAAAAGCAATCGCGTTCCGGCGTGAAAGGCGCGCAGTCAAAAAAAGATCGATCTGCATTCGGTCCTGTCACTCGAAGTATTCAACGGCTAAAAATTCGGCCGATGATCTCACTCCCCACTTCAGGCATACGCGGAATCTCACTCTGGACCATTCTTCTAGTCGCCTTTATTGGAGGCATCTTCAGCGGTTTTCTTGGCGGCGGCGCCGGTTACATTCGGATGCCGTCGATGGTGTATGTGCTCGGGGTTCCGACGCATCTCGCGGTCGGAACCGATCTTTTTGAGATCGTCATTTCCGCCAGTTATGGAACGATTACCCACGCGATCAAAGGCAACGTAGATATTCTGATCGCGCTGGTCATGCACACCGGCGCAGTTATTGGCGCGCAGATTGGTGTAGTCGCTACACAATATTTCGCGGGACCAAAAATTCGGCTCGCTTTTGTTCCCCTGCCATTGATCGGTGCAGCCATCGTCATTTACACGCTGATGACCGGTCACAAACTCTAAACATGAACATCTTGATTTGCAGCGACGGCACGTCGTCAGCTCAAACAGCGATTCACCTTGGGGGATTATTGGGAGGACCGCTGAAGGCCAAAACTGTGCTCCTTGGGAGTGCGGAGACATCGAGCGACGAGCATTCGTTGCGCGAAGCGCTCCAGAAGCAGGCGGAATCGCTTCATGGCCGCGGTATATCGCCGGACATCATCGTGCAATCTGGCGAGCCGGTGCGGCAAATTGTCGATCAAACCTCGAAGAACAGGTACGATTTGGTCGTCATCGGTGCTCGATGGACTGGAACGACCGGGCATTACTGGCGCTCGGAGAAGACCTATGAAGTGATCAAATCGATTCAGCCGCCGGTGCTGGTGGCCATTGGCGAATCCAAACAACTGAAGCGTTTTCTGGTTTGCACCGGCGGAAAAGAATTCATCGAGCAAGCGGTGCAATTCACCGGCACGTTGGCCGCCGCCGTAAACGCTTCAGTCACATTGCTCCACGTCATGGCTGAGCCGCCCGCGATGTATGCCGACCTTGTCTTTCGCAGCGTGGCCGACTTGCATCGCCGGGCCGAAGTGAGTCAGCGGATAAATGAGCGTTACCTGGAAGGGATGTCGGTCGTGAAGGAAACACGGCCGGTCAAGCAATTGGTGGAACCGTTGTGTGCCCGGGTGTCGGAACCGGGCCAGAAGGCGAGCGCGAACCCGGCCAAGAAGCCGGCGCGCAAGGTTCGGGCTCTGAATCCCTGGTCGAAGGAAGACGCGGCCCTGTTGGTGGCGATCAGCGATCCGAAGTGGATGGTGGCAGGCATTCGTAACCGCGATTTGGTGGCCATCCTGTACCCGGCCACGACGAGCGACGACCAGGAAAAGCGTCGCCGATCTTCGC
>CATPBS010000075.1 GCA_955652715.1 uncultured Candidatus Udaeobacter sp. | reverse complement strand
TTGGGAACGACGAAGCCCTCTCTCGGCGCAAGATCGACAACACAATCTTCGAGATCGATCAGAAAACGTCCGTCCAAAACGAAAAAGAATTCATCGATGTCCTTGTGTTCGTGCCAATGATATTCGCCCTGCAGGACGGCCAGCCTGACGACAGAGTCGTTCACCCTGCAAAGCGTCTGGTTGTACCATTTGTCGTTGCAGGCATCGGCGAGTTTCTGCACATCGATCAGTTCAAGCGGTCCGTGCAGAATGTTGAGGTAAGTCTTGTAACGGAAATCTTGCGGAGGTTTGTTGGAATCCATCGTTGTAATTTGGATACAAAGCAGGCTACGGGCAAAAGAATCTCCTTTGGATTTGCTGTGGGATCATCGTCTTCTGTTATTCCGAGCGACGTCGAGAAATCTCTGGATCATTCTTGGGTGTCGAAGCACATCGAGAGATGTCTCGACTCCGCTCGACATGACAATCGATCATTCTTCGCCGTCGAAATAATCCGTATCGTTACCCTTGATAACCACACGATCCGTCGCTGATGATTTATTTACTTTCCACTTCCCGCTATCGGGATAGTAGGCCGATTCGCCGATTGGATTATCTGCAATGACGTAGTACACGAGATCTTCCTGGCCGGAGTTGATCATTTGATGCGGTTCATCGGGGCCGAAGATGAACGCGTCACCAGCCACGACCTCGGTGATACCACCTTTGTGACGGACATTTCCCTCGCCTGAAATGACCAAATACAGTTCCCACTGGGCTGAGTGCGCGTGATACGGAAAATTGGATTTTCCGGGAGGCACACGGTTCCATTCCAGATCGAACGGATGACGCTTAGCCAAATCGAGCGACTTTGGATCCCGTCCCAGCGCTTCAGAAATTCCCTTGAAGGAGACGGCATACTTTCCGCCAGGCGATTGCCATGCCTCTTCTTTGATGTCGTTAATGTTTACCTTGCGCATTTTAGCCTTCTGTCATTCCGACCGAGGTGGAGGAATCTCTCGGTGGACTCTTCGAAAACGGCCAGAGATGTCTCGACTTCGCTCGACATGACAACTGCTCATTCTTCGCCGTCGAAATAATCAGTCTCAGTTCCTTTCACGATTACTTCTTCGCATCCCTCGTTCGCTACCGCCCATT
Source organism: uncultured Candidatus Udaeobacter sp. (assembly GCA_955652715.1). Taxonomy (GTDB): domain Bacteria; phylum Verrucomicrobiota; class Verrucomicrobiia; order Chthoniobacterales; family UBA10450; genus Udaeobacter. Next base: position 3,717 of record CATPBS010000075.1, on the reverse strand, counting down.
TGCCGCTGTCCGGATAATAACAGGAATCGCCAGCTGCCCCGCCGCTGCGCGGGTTATCGGCAATCACATAATAAACAAAATCTTCATCGCCCGCGTTCATAAGCTGATGCGCTTCACCCGGCTGAAAGAAGAACGCGTCCCCTGGTCCGACTTCGGTCATGCCCTCCTTATCGCGCACGCTGCCACGCCCGGAAACGACGAGGTAAAGTTCCGATTCAGCCGCATGCGCGTGATACGGACAGAGGGTTTTGTCCTTGGGAATTCGCACCAACGCGAGATCAAATGGATTCCGCTTCGAGAGATCGAGCGACTCCGGCTCGCGTCCGAGCGCAATCGAAATGTTCTTCGACGCCCGGCCAAACTTTCCCTTCGGCGACTGCCGCTCCTGTTCCGGGACGTCTTTGACATTTACTTTCCTCATGTGACGCAGGTTCCAAGCCGTTCGCACCGATCTAACGAGAAGCAAGGCGCCTTCTGGCTGCGATCGAAAAAACGGCTATGCCAGCCCAGATCAGGTTCACGAATGTGGAAGGATAAGATCCATAAAAGATCGTGTTTGCGGCTAGCAGAATGCTGCCGCTGATATTGAGGAGCTGAAAGGCAGCCGAGTCCCCTTCCAATCTCTTGGCGGAAACCAGCGCATAAGCGATAAGAAGAGCCACTGCTCCCACCCATCCGATTGCATCAAACCATAAATCACTGTTCATTGCTCGATAATCGTTTGCTAAAACTTAGAGTTCCCACTTCTTTGGCAGTTTTTGTTTGAGCTTTTCAACAGGCTCGAAGAGATCGCCCAACTTTTCGATCCGTGCGAGAACTTGATCGGAGTGGAACTTTAAAAGATCACGGTTTTTCTTTTTGAGACAGTTTTCGACTTCGGTCCAGGTGACTGGTGTCGAAACGGTGGGTTCTTCTTTTGCGCGGAGTGAGTAAACGCTGATGGTGGTTTTGTGCTCGTCGTTTTGGCTCCAATCAACGAAGACTTTTCCTTTGCGCACCGCTTTGGACATGTTCGAAGTCACCCGATCGGTATGTTCCTGTTCGAGATGCTGAGCAAGTGCGCGCGATAAATTCTTGGTATCGTCATAAATGATCGCAGTATTGAGCGGCACGTAAACCTGAAGCCCCTTTGATCCGCTGGTTTTTGCCCAGGTCTTCAGTTTCATTTTGCCTAACAAATCGCGAAGCCACACCCCGACCTGGCAGCATTGCACGATGTCGGCAGGCGCGCCGGGGTCGAGATCGAACACCATCATGGTCGGGCGCTCGATGTTGTTTTTGCGTGACAGCGATGTATGCAGCTCGAGATCGGCAAGGTTTGCCGCCCAAACCAGCGTGGCCAGATCGTTGGCCAGGCAATAGTCCATGGTCCGCTGGTTGCCTTCGCTCCATACTTTTGCCGTCTGTACCCATTTGGGTCGATGCGACGGACAGTTCTTTTCGTAAAAAAATTCGCCTTCCACGCCATCGGGATACCGCTTCATAGTGAGCGGCCGATCTTTCAGGTGTGGTAAAAGGACCGGCGCGACGCGAATATAGTACTCGATCACCTGCCCTTTCGTAAAACCGACCTTCGGGTAAAGAACCTTGTCCAGGTTTGATACCTGAATTTTGCGATCTTCGACGATGAGCTCGGTTTTGCTAGGCATGACACCAAGAGATTCCTCGACTTCGCTCGGAATGACAAACCGTCAGGCGAAGAAACGCTCGGGCGAGAGCAGAGGCTTGGGTTTACAGATGCGCGCGACGCAATGCTCCCAGCTTTCGTGGCCGCTAAGAATTTCAATCTCCACTCGCAGAAAATAGATCGGCACCTTCAATTCCGGTTCAGGCAAACGCGGCATCCGCACCGAGTCTTTCTCGGTGGTCACAATCATAGCCAGGTCGCGACGGATACAACGCTTGATAAAGCTGATCAGTTCCGCCTCGGTGTAATAGTGATGATCGATGTAACGTTTCGCGAGATCGACATGCGCCCCGAGTTTTTGCAACGCGTCCTCGAAGCTTTCGGGCGCTGCGATGGCGCAGAGCGAACCGATGAACATGTCCCGCAAATTCCCGAGCGGTAATCGTTCGCCCGTAAAAACATTCTGGAGATGGAGCGGTTTATGCGCGCATTCGATAACTTCCGCGGTGCGATTGTAACGCCGGATGCGTTTCATTAGAGCTAAATTAGGCTCGCCGGTATTCTTTGTGATAAAAATGTAGCTGGCGCGGCGGAGATTGCGCGGCTTCTCCCGTAACGTGCCTCGGGGAAGCAGGAATTCGTTTCCGAAAGGAGCTTGTCGATCTACAAGCACCATATCCAGCCGATGTTTGAGGTGCAGATATTGAAATCCGTCGTCAAGCAACAATGTATCGACCTGCCATTTGTCGATCGCGAACCGGCCGCTTTTTACCCGGTTTTTGTCCACCAGCACGATGACGTCCTTCAAGTTGTGCGCGAGCATGTAAGGCTCGTCGCCTGCAATCGCCGAGTCGAGCAGCAATGATTTGCCGTCGGAGACAACCCGTGGAGGATCGAACTCTCTGCGAAGCCAGCTGAGCAAATCTCGTTTGCGCGGTACGCTCTTGTAACCGCGGCTCAGGATGGCAACACGCCGTCCACCCGCCTGCAACGCACGAGCGAACTTCTCAACAATCGGCGTCTTGCCGGTTCCGCCCACGGTAAGGTTGCCGATGCTGATGACCAGACAGCCGAGCGCGCGTTCGCGAAAGACTCTTTTCCGGTACAGATAAAGCCGTAGCTGCACTAGGCAGTCGTAAACAAATGAAAGCGCGTAAAGAATTCCGCGCAGGACCGAAGCTCGAATGCCGTGATGGCGCTCGAGAACTACGTCGATGCCAAACTCCTCTAATTGTTCAAGCCGACGGCCCATAAAGAATAGTGACTCGTGAAAAGTGATTAGTGACTGGTGAGAATCTTCGCGCCGTGGTTGTCAGCACGCGTGATGATCGTGCACCCGGTAGTTTTTGCAGTACGTGCCATGGCCTCCGCAATTTTTTTGGATGAGCGAAGTGTAACAGCGGCGATCGTCGATCCGCTTCCGCTAAGGAACGCACCAAGCGCGCCGGCTTTCTCGGCGGCCACGACGACAGGTGGAAGAAAAGGAATCCATTTTGCGCGAAACGGCTGGTGAAGATGATCGGCGAAAACGCCGCGCAGTCTTTCGTAATCGTGTGATACGAAAGCCGCCGTAACGGCGCACGCATTCGCGCAATTCTCGACCGCGGCGGCATGTGAAATTTTCGAAGGCAGAACATTTCGTGCTCTCGAGGTTAGAATCTCGAGGTCAGGAACGAAGAGAACGAAACGCAATCGCGGCGAGACTGCGAACCGCTGAACGGGAGACGCACCGTGTTGCCCCGAAAGCTTACGTGGGTAGGCGCAGCGCCCCCAGCGTCCCAAGGCACGTGCTCGATGGTGCGCTACAGTGAAGCCACCAAAGGTTGCCGGCGCAGCGTTATCACGATGGCCTTCCAGTTCGGCGCATAATCGGAAGATCGTTAATCGATCGAGCGGATTGCCGCTCAGCCGGTTCAGCGCAAGCAAGATGCCGAGGCGAATGGTTGCGCTGCTGCCCAAGCCGCGTGACCGCGGAATCTGCTCTGCAATTGAACAAGAAAATGAAAATGCCCGGCGGCGCACCTGGGTGAAAAATCGATCAGCCGCCTCGGAAGCAATTTGCGGATGCGGATGCACACGCGAGGCACCGC
>CATPBS010000074.1 GCA_955652715.1 uncultured Candidatus Udaeobacter sp. | reverse complement strand
CTCAAGGCTAGATATACTTCACGGCGCGTAAACCGCTGAGCGCGGCGTCACTTGTGCTGTCCACAAGTTTGTATGTTTTCACATCTGTCGCTTCAGCGATTTATCATAATGAGATTGTGAAAATGATGTGTCTGCTTTTGGCGTTTTCGCGCAGCGCTCACCGCCACGGTGAGCGCGGAACTTGATAGCTGTAAGCTAGAAACTGAGCAGGCTCTGCTCTTCTGCTGCTCGAATGTCGGGCGGCTGCATAAAGAGGCTGAAACGAATCGACTGGATACCCGACGCATCTCATACCTGAAAAGTATGATGCCGAGCTTATGAAGTATTGGCTAGATAGGGACGGGAGTCGTATCCACAGTTTCTGCCGCATCCATTTACCTACCTGGTTCGCCGATTTAGGTCGGAAGAACGAATCGGATGGCCTTTAGCTGCGATTTCTGCAGCAACTCGGTAATTAGAAAGTTTAGTCTCATGATTAAAGCAATCCTTAGTGTCACGTTCGCCACAGCCCTGATGGGTTCAATGGCTTTCGCCCAAACATCCACGACCTCCACGACCGCTGCGACGGGAACCAACGGAGCGACTGAAACCACCACCACGACAACCGAAAATCTTGGGGTCGTCACGGAGTTTACTCCGGGCCAATTCCTGGTTCTAAAAACTGAAGCGGGGCAACCCGTTCGTTACAAGTTCGGCAAGACCGTCACATACGTGACAGCAGATGGAAAAGTGATCGAAGCGTCGAAAATCAGAAAAGATTCGAAGGTTCGCGTTCACTACCTCAAAGACGGCGATGACATGGTAGTTGATAAGGTCATCGTGACGGACGTCCGTGACTAAGATGGAACGTTTGCTTGGCTCTTTTTAGATCAAGCTAGCAATTCTCAGCGCCTGGCGGATCGAGATAGTGCTCGTCGCCAGGCGTTTTGCTTTTAACCGACAATCCAATAATACAAAATGAACGTGGCTTGCCGAGTCGTAGCTCGCTGCGTAATTGTGGCAAGGTCAAACGCGTCCGCCTTCGCTAAAGCTACGGCGCGACAGTCTTCGTTCCGCGCTACGCTGCGTGCGAAGACTGGAGCCGAGGGGAATCGAACCCCTGACCTCCTCAATGCCATTGAGGCGCTCTACCAACTGAGCTACGACCCCGTTTACCTATGAATAATGACGCCAGTCTTGTCCCTGCGATTTTCGCTTGTCCACCGATTTTATCCACTGTAGGCTTAGGATTGTATGAGAACCCAACAGCGCAACATCGGAACATTTCAGAGAGTCGGCGAATGTCTTTACCGCTATTCATCAAACGGCGTTTACTATGCGCGCATCAAGACTTGCGGCAAGGAAATCCGCCGGAGCCTCGCGACAGCTGACCGAGACCTCGCAAAACGCAATCTCGCGAAGCTCAAAGACGAGCAGCGCCAGATAGATCGGTCGAAAAGCAAAACCACGCTCGCAGATTTGTGCAACCGATACTTGCGCACGGTGCAACACCAAAAGCCGAAAACGGTTGAGAGGAAAACCTACATTGTCAGTCGAATCAAAAAACACTGGCCACGTGGTTCCGCTTGCCAAGTCGGCAAGATCAAACCTTCCGATGTTCAACTGTGGCTGGCGCGCTACAAATTCGGCCCAGTCTCGCGCAATCTGCACCTTGCCTGCATCAAAGAGATTCTCTCGATGGCTGTCGGAGATGGAATTATCCCCTCCTCTCCCGCAGCTAACCTCAAAGCGATCAAGCTCGACAAACCGATCCGCAAGACTCCCACCTTCCAAGAATTTAGAGCAATAGTAGAAAACATCCGGTCGCAGCAATTCAATCCAGATGCCGAAGAGAGCGCCGATTTCGTCGAGTTTATCGGGCACGCTGGTCTTGGACAAGCCGAAGCGAGTGCCTTGCGCTGGTCAGATATTGATTGGCAGCGCGAACAGATCATCACCTTTCGGCACAAAACCAATTCGGGCTTTGCGATTCCGCTGTATCCGCAGTTGCGGCCCGTTCTAGAACAACGGCATTCGCGGAGAACGCCGACCGACGACCGAGTGTTTCGGATCAAAGACGCTAAGAAGGCAATCTCCGCCGCATGCAAGCGCTTGAAGTTGCCTGCGTACAGTCACCGCTCATTTCGCAGGATGTTCATCACTCGCGCAATTGAGCTTGGTGTCGATGTGAAAGTGATAGCTGAATGGCAGGGACACAAAGACGGAGGAAAATTGATTTTGGGCACGTATTCACACGTCAATCCTGTTCACTCGCAAAGGATGGCCAAGTTGATGATTGATCAGGAGCCGACAAACGTAGTGAAGCTAATGGAAGGGGCCGCATGAGCTTGATCGACGACCGAGCCGCCGAAATTGATACGCAACTCGATCGCGCGCGGCAGAAGTGCGTCCACGGCAGAACCTACTCGCCAGCATATGAAGTCGCGCGAAGAATCAAAGGAATCCGGGCGATATTGTCGAAAAAAGAAGAAGGAAACGCCAATCCCGATCTGAATTGGGCGGAGCGCAGTTTTGTGTTGCAGACGGCAGGCATACTTCTCATAAGCGCAAT
>CATPBS010000073.1 GCA_955652715.1 uncultured Candidatus Udaeobacter sp. | reverse complement strand
CCAGGTGAAGGCGTACACTCGCGCGAGATCGCGCGACGGATGAGTGCGGATTCGCATTTGCTCCTGTTTGAGCTGGATCTGGCGTTCGCGCGCGATTTGAAACGGCAATTTGCAGACGATTCCCGCGTACATGTCATTCATGCGGACGCTGCTACTCTGCCGAATGAGCTGAATCGGCGCGACTTCGCCCAGTGTGATTACATCCTCTCCGGTATTCCGTTCAGCATCCTGCAAATCGAGAAGAAACGGGCGCTCCTTCGGAAAACCTATGACGCTCTCACGCCCGGAGGCAGTTTCATCATTTACCAGGTCACCAACGAACTGAAGCAGCACGCCACATTGTTCGAACACGGCGAATCGGAATATTTCCTGCAAAATATCCCCCCGATGTTCGTTACTGTTTTTCACAAGACGCCATCGCGACATAGCCGCGGACGACGCACTCCGGAGCCGAAACGTGCCTCGAGATTAGTTGGCGTTGGAGCAGACCGATCTGCATGACGGAGAAGCCGACGCGGATCGAGAAAGATTCGATGGGCGAGATGTCGCTCCCGGCCGATGCGCTCCACGGCGCCTCCACGCACCGCGCGGTGCTGAATTTTCCGGTGAGCGGTTACCAGTTTTCACGGCCATTCATTCGCGCGCTCGGCTTGATCAAATGGGCGGCCGCGCAGGCCAATCACGATCTAGGATTACTGGATGCAGAACGCGCGGCGTTGATCGTTCAGGCAGCGGAGGAAGTCACAGAGGGAAAACTCGACGACCACTTTCCGCTCGACATTTTTCAGACCGGCTCCGGCACCAGCACAAATACGAACGCTAACGAAGTGATCGCGAACCGGTGCGCGCAGCTTGCGGGCAAACCGATCGGGTCGCGCCAGCATGTCCACCCAAACGATCACGTAAACATGGGACAATCGAGCAACGACGTGATTCCGTCGGCGATCCACATTAGCGCGGCAGAGGAGTTGAAGAATCGTCTGATCCCGGCCCTGGAAAAATTACACGGCGCGCTCGAAACGAAGGCGAAAGAATTCTGGGACATCATTAAGATCGGCCGGACACATTTAATGGACGCGACGCCGGTTCGACTCGGGCAAGAATTTTCCGGTTATGCGCAGCAGGTTGCTTACGCGAAAGAACGCGCGCAAAAATCGATCGAAGTCTTGCGCGAGCTGGCGCTTGGCGGCACCGCAGTCGGCACGGGCCTGAATCGCCATGTCGATCTTCCGAAGAAAATGCTGCGGCACTTGGAACAGCGCACCGGCATCGCGTTTTACGAAGCAAAAAATCATTTCGAAGCCCAGGGCGGCAAGGATGCAGTTGTCGAAGCGAGCGGTCATCTAAAAACGATCGCGGTGAGCCTTTTTAAGATCGCGAACGATATTCGCTGGCTCGGAAGCGGGCCGCGTTGCGGCATCGGCGAGATTCAACTTCCCGCAACACAACCCGGCAGCTCAATCATGCCAGGAAAAGTAAATCCGGTCATGTGCGAATCGCTGATGATGGTGTGCGCGCAAGTGATCGGCAACGACACGACGATCACCTGGGCAGGCGCGAACGGGAAATTAGAGCTTAACCTGATGATGCCGGTGAAGGCGCACAATATTCTGGAATCAATCCGGCTGCTGGCAAACGTGGTCGATGTTTTCTGCGACAAATGCGTGCGCGGCATCGTGGCGAACGAAGAGCGGTGTCGCGAGTTGGTAGAGCTTTCAATGGCAATGGTCACCAGCCTCACGCCGAAGATCGGTTACGATCGCGCCGCTGAGATTGCTAAAGAGAGCGCAAAAACCGGCCGCACCGTTCGCGAAATTGCGCGAGAGAAAAAAGTCTTGCCGGAAAGAGAACTCGAGCGCGCGCTGGACCCCATAAAAATGACCGAGCCGGGCAACGAAGAATAACAATTGCTCCTTGTTTCGACGCGAAGACGATGGTTGCCAAACTTGAGGGGCCGCAATTTTCAGGCGGCGCGAACATTGCCATCAAATGTCCGAGCCACACATACGAACAGACGGTCGCGTTTTATCGCGATACGCTTGGACTGCCGTTGATCGAAGAAGAAAAGGACGGCTGCATTTTCCGGTTCGGCCCGAACCGCCTCTGGATCGACAGTGTCCCGAATCTGAGTCATCCGGATGTCTGGCTGGAATTGGAAACCAATGATACCGAGGCAGCCGCATCCTTTTTGAAAGTGCACGGAATTGTGCGGCGCGACGACGTCGAACAATTGCGCGAAGATTTCAACGGCTTCTTCATCTCGGCGCCAAACGGCGTGATTCATCTCGTCGTCGGTCCTGAAGAAGCGTAATGGAAGGTGGGCTAAAACGGTTCAACGCTTCACCGTTTCAACGACTTAACGGTCACGCGCAGCGCGTCCGGGCCACCGTCCCACCCACGTGCTCCACCCGTAGAACCCCAACGGTTCCAGCCAACCCGCCTCAACCAAAGCATCTATGTCGGCACGGCTCGGCGTGATCTTTGTGTTGGAATCGGCCCCATAATAATCGTCGATGACCATCCAACAATTGTCCGCGAGTTTGTCGCTGTAGCACTCGATGTCGCGTCGTTTGGCCGCATCGGCGTCGAGGATCAAAAGGCCAATTTTATCCGGGCCCAGCGTTTCATGGACTGCGCGGATTGTTGCCGCGTCAAACGAACGGCCCTTGATAAGCGTGACGATTTCCGATACGCGCTGCCGGGCAAGATTTCGTTCCAAGTCGCGCAAGATATTGCGGGTACCGAGCCGTTTGTGTTTCACGCTCCCTCCGGGTTCGATTGCGATCAACTTTTTGTTCTGACCTGAATCGCGCACGCCGAACGCCGCGGCAATCGTGGCGCCGCCAACGAAGGCGCCGATCTCGAGAATGTGTCCTGAGCAAATTTTTGCGAAGTGATAAATGAGAATCAGCACGTCCAGATGCAACATGGAATATTTGTCGCGGATTCTGAGCAGCTCAGAGTGAATCGGCTCGTGCCGGTACTCCATCAGCGCATGCATCAGGCTGAGGCTATCGCTGTAGCCATGCACCTGCGGCGAGTCACGCGTCGTTCGTGCGTAAAACGGACGGCCGCCAGGGCCGCGGCTACGCCGCTTGGGACAATGTTGGCCCAAGACCACCAGATCGCGCTCCACACCATCGAGTTGCGCGATAGCAGGGAAGAATGCCCAGTGCTCGAACCCGAGACGCTCAAATAATTTTAGACTCGGCTCGTTATGCCCGAAGATTAAACCGACGAGCGCTGTGATCCCGAGCGACGGCGCGCGGGCGATCGCTTGTTCCAACAAACGCTGCCCCACGCCGCGACGCCGGAATTCTTCGTCGACGTAAACACTGATCTCTGCTGTGCCGCGATACGCACAGCGCGGCAGGAATTTCTTGAAATCGAGCCAGCCAATCACGCGGCCGTCTGATTCTGCGACCCAGAACGGATATTGCTCTGGCGAATGTTCGAGGAACCATGGCAAACGGGCCTCGACCGAGGTCGGCTCAAGCTCGGCTGTCACCATGCGCGTTGGCACAGTGGCGTTGTAAATCTCCACAATCGCCGGCAGGTCGGCCTCAACAGCATCGCGAATGATCATTTCGTACGAGATACAGTTTCGCATCGCGAGCGCAAGCTCGACAGCACAGCCAGCTTCCAGCAGTCAGGGCTTACGTTTCTTAGCGGGGCTTCGCTTAGCGGCGGGTGAACCCGTCGGCGTGAGCGTCGGATTAGCCGACGCGGTCGCTGCTGGGCTGGCCATGGGGAACGCAAACGCCGGCGACGGCACAGCAGATGCGGTCGGCGACGCCGTTGATGAAGAAGACGGTGTCACACTTGGAGACGGCAGAGGAGTCGGGGTCGGGCTGGGAGTAGGTGAAGACGGAATGATATTTTCCCAGTGACGCAACGGCACGCTGGCGCCGCCAATCTCTTTAACCAACGTTTCGCACCGGGCCTGAAGTTTTTCCAAATCCGGTGGACCAACGGGGTTGTCTGCTGTTCCAGGGAAAATGATGTAAGTTACCTTTAGATCGCTCACAGGCCGATTGTAGGGCGTCGAAAGCGCGTTAATCTGTTTTGCGATACGCAGCGACGCTTCCCCGACTTTATCGTTCGGCCCGACATCACCGACGATGGCTGGATAAATCGCATCCCCGAAAACGACCAGGGCATAATCCCCGAGTTTAACGGGATCACCACCGTGCGTAAATGCGCCCGGTACCACGATGAAAGGATCGGTTGCGCCGATCAGAAAGCTGTACTTTTTCAGTGTGCCGACTTCGGCACGCAATTGGGCGATCGCATTGCGCAGGTCGCGTTTGCGACCGGGAGCCGTGGTTGCAAGCGCATACTCATCTTCTGCGTGTTTCAGTGCCGCTTCGGTCGCAGGCAGATATGGATTGGGCGCGGCCGTTTTCTTTTCCCAGCGATAACTGGTGGACGGCTTGAAGTTAGCCGGCGCGCCAGTGCCAACGGGCATCCGGTCACCATCAGACCCGTCAGCATCCACATCCATGTCTGCCTGGAGCAGCAGCGCCTTTCGATGCGTTTGGGGATGCTGCATTTGCAGAACAGTTTGGCAATCGAAAAAGTTATGCCGTGACAGAAGCAGATCGAGGCGAGCGAGGTTTTCGCGTAGCATTCTCACTTTTGTATCGTAAAGCTGAGCGTAAAGCGGCGAAACAGGGTCGGCTGATAACGTCGATGTCAAACCGGGCAACAACGCTGGCAGCTGGGGACTGACTTTTGCCAGCTCCTCGATGGTCTTGTTTGGCGAAGGCACGCGAGCCTGTAGTCTTACATCGAGGACGTAACTCTCCGGCTTCACGCGTTCAGTTGTGGCGTCGGCACCCGGCACGGTCTCTACCGTGGAGCGGAGTGTGATTCCGTTGAAAAGCTTGCCGGTGTCCAATTTTCCAGTGATCGCCGGTGGCCGGGTCGGCGTCGGTTCCGGCGTTGGCATCGCGGGTATCTCAACAGGCGCCGCGCGTTGCAGTCGCTCCAGCGAAATCCAGCGATAAACAATCGCGGTGAAAAGCGCGCCGAATAAGACCAGCACAAGCCGCCGCCACGTCCGAAGGCGAATTCTTCCCACGTGATTACTTTTTTATCCAGGCGACGATGGCCGCAATGATTCCGATCGCGCTCAGAATCGACATCATTCCCGCAGGCATGACCCTTCCGGTCCGCAGAAATTTCGGGATGAACTGCGCTGCTAGCAAAAGCGATACAATGAACGCCGTCGCCAACCCAATCGCGCGATGTTCGGGCAACAGAAACGCAGCTACGAGCAATAGCACCCCAGTGATTGATCCGGCGATGATCGATGCCACACTGCCTGCCTTTACGTAACCGAGAATGCCGCCAGCGATCGTCAAAACGCCAAAAACAATAAAATAAATTTTCGCTGCTTCCATTGATTGCGGCTGGCGCACTCGTAAGCCAACAGCTCGTCTGTGTCCAGTTACTACGTGCAGCCACGCGCCCGTGGCGCGTCAGGCGAGCGCATGCAAGGTGTCCCTGGCCAACCCGAATGGCTCGCAGAGCGGTTGCTACAATGCGCGCTGGTTTGCGTCATTGTAAAATTCGATCTGCCGTCCCCCGAGACGACGGATCACGCGCCAGCCGTGATTCTTTGCAAACTCTCTAACTTCCGCGTCGGACACTTCTCGCAAAACTCGAAGCTCTGCAGGTTGCGTCACAACGTACTCAGACCCGCGTGAGAGTACTTTGGCGATTTTCGCAGCGAGACCTGGCAGTTCTTCGTGCATTGTATTGCCGGTCTAACAATCAATCGCACGACCTGCGTTTGAGGAGTTTTTCTTTCCCGGCAACGGCGGCGGACGCTTCGGTTTTCGATTTAACCTCGGTCCGAGAGCGCAATGCGCTTTTCGGCTCGGCGAAGGTCCGCGTGCGCTTGGTTTTTCCATATTGGTCTTGCTCGTTACCTATGTATTGGACTTGGACGCCTGACACAAGCGCCGCTACAATAATCCCGGTTCACTGGCGCGCCCGCGTCAGACGGCCTAAATTCCGTAAATGTTTTCGGAAACGATCGAGTTACGCGGGCATATTATCGACTCTCTCATTTTGCCAAAGGTGCTGGATCAAATTCTGACTCACGGCGCGAATTTCAAGATTGCTGAGATCAGAATCGGCGAAAAGCGGGTGGACCAAAGCTTTGCCAGAATCGAGGTCTCCGCCGAAACAGGCGAGGCGCTTGACGAGCTGATCCTGCGTCTTCGTCAACAGGGTGCCGAGGTGGTGGAGCGCGCAAATGCGCAAGTCGCCAGCGCCCCGGCTGACGGCGTTTTCCCGCGCGATTTCTACGTGACAACGAATCAGCAAACGTTCGTGCGCTTCGACGGCAAGGAAATCGAAGTCCGCCCCGCAATGATTAACAGTGCAATCGCGCTTGATCGAAAGAAAGGCACTGCGCGAGCGGTTAAGTTTTTCGACGTGAACCAGGGCGATGAGATTGTTGTCGGGCATCAGGGCGTGCGCGTCGTGCCGGTGCAGCGCGCGACTACGCATACCGACGTTTTTCAATTCATTAACACCATCGTGGATGCCGACGAACCGAAATCGGCGATTATTCGCGAAGTCGGTGAAGAGTTGCGACGTGCGCGCGCAGCGAAAGGGAAAATTGCGCTCGTCGTCGGCCCAGCGATCGTGCGGACCGGGGCTGGGCATCATTTAGTGCGCCTCATCGAAGCGGGGTACGTCGATCGGCTCTTCGCTGGAAATTCATTCGCCGCTTACGACGTAGAACGTGCCTTGTTCGGAACGGCATTGGGAATGAATCCAGAGCTCGCCTTCGCGCGAGGTGGACACGAGAACCATCTGCGTGCCATCAACACCATTCGCGAGGCGGATGGAATTTCTGCGGCCGTGCATCAAAAAATCCTCACTCAAGGGATCATGCACGCCTGCATTCGTCACGACGTCGATATCGTGCTTACCGGTGCAATTCGGGATGAGGGACCGATTCCGGGCGTGACCACCGACGTAATCGAAGCTCAAAAAATCATGCGAACAAAGCTCGGCGATGTGACGCACGTGATATTACTCGCGGCAATCCAGCATTCCCTCGCCGTGGCCGGCATGCTGGCGACTAATGTGAAAACGGTTTGCGTGGATATTGATCCTACGGCCGTGGAAAGAGCGATCGAACACCAGCCATTGCAATCAATCGGCCTCGTCACAGACGTGGAACCGTTTCTGCGGGAACTCGCCGATTGCCTCACTGAGTCCCGTGTTCGCGACTAGGTTGGCCATCTTATGCGCGAGCTACTTCTTTGTTCGCCGGATTACTACGGCATCGAATACGAGATCAATCCGTGGATGAGCCGCGCCCGCGGCGCCGTGGCAGCACTCGCACAAAACCAATGGGAACAATTGCGCGCGACTCTTTCAAAATTGCATTGCCGTGTTCAGTTGATTGCCCCGCAGCCCGGACTTCCCGATATG
>CATPBS010000072.1 GCA_955652715.1 uncultured Candidatus Udaeobacter sp. | reverse complement strand
CTTAGGCGGCTGGGGCGCAGCAAGCTTTGGAGGATGCTTGTCCTTATGATGCTTCTCTTGAGTGACTTTCTTGGCGTGCGCGACGTTTCGTGGGTCTCCCATCAACTCATAGACGATTCTCAGAGGCCTATTGGCCGTGTCTTGAAAAGGAATTGCTTGCGCCTTCAATGAACAGCGCCTTCAGCAAAGAAACTGAAGGTGGATCGGCCGACATTGTTCAACTTACGAAAGGACGATCGATGTGCATGGATGCGACCAGCGATCGAGCAAATTCACCGACGCGCTTCAGCAGATCTGGCGAATTGCCGATTCTCTCGATTTCGCTGACGATAGCGCTACCGATGACGGCGGCATCCGCAAAACGCCAAACTTGACGCACTTGTTCTGGAGTCGAGATGCCGAACCCAACGGCGACGGGCAACGCGCTGACACCTCTGACGCGTTTTACCAGGCGCTCTGCGTCACTAGACATTTCGTTTTGCGCGCCGGTAACGCCCGCGCGCGAAACAGCATAAATGAATCCACTCGCCTGCTGCGCGATGCGGGATAGCCGCTCGTCCGATGTTGTCGGCGCGACGAGAAAAATTGGGTCCAATCCACGTTTGCGAAATGTTTCGGACCAAGCCAGAGCTTCTTCAGCAATCAGATCGGTTACGAGCACTGCATCGACGCGGGCCTCTTTGGCCTCGTCTGCCAGGCGATCTCTGCCAAATTTCAAGAGTGGATTGAAGTAGCTAAAGAGAACGACAGGTACATCGAGATGCTGCTTTGCGCGTGAAACGCACGTGAGCGCGTCGCGGAGCGTCACGCCCTTCCGCAACGCGCGTTCAGATGCGCGCTGAATTACCTCGCCGTCGGCGACTGGGTCGCTGAAAGGAACACCGAGCTCAATGATGTCTGCTCCGGCGGCGGCGAGCTCGATAAGCAAGCGCTCCGTAGTGGGCAGATCGGGATCACCCGCCGTGATAAATGGGATGAAGCCGCCGCGCCCAGTGCGCTTCAACTTCATGAACGTCTCGCGAACCGCGCTCACTCCGAATGCAAATCCGCAACGAGCTGAACGTCTTTGTCGCCCCGGCCGGACAGATTAACGATTATGCTGTCGTCTCGCGCTAAATCACGCGCGATACAAATCGCAGGGAGAATAGCGTGCGCGGTTTCAAGCGCAGGAATGATCCCTTCCAGTTTGGCACAAAGTCGAAAACCTTCGAGCGCTTCCGCGTCGCTCGCCCGCGTGTATTCAGCTCGCCCGCAATCGCGCAGAAATGCGTGCTCGGGTCCAATCGCTGAGTAGTCGAGTCCCGCCGAGATGGAATGAGTTGTGGCGATCTGGCCGTTAGCGTCCTGAAGGACATATGACATCGTGCCCTGAAGGACGCCGACATGCCCGCCGCCACTCGCCGCGCCGCTGTGAAATCTCGCTGCGTGTTCGCCTAACGAATCCCCGCGCCCCGCGGCTTCCACACCAATCAACCGAACTTTTTCACTGGCAATGAAAGGGTGGAACAAACCGATCGCATTCGATCCGCCACCGACACAGGCAATCAGTGCCCGAGGCAATTTTCCTGTCACGGAGAGAATCTGTTCTCGTGCTTCGCGTCCAATTACAGTTTGAAATTCGCGCACCATGAGCGGATACGGATGTGGGCCAAGCGCGCTGCCCAGCAAGTAGTAAGTATCGTGCACGTTCGTCACCCAATCGCGCAGCGCCTCATTGATTGCGTCCTTTAGAGTGCGCGTGCCGGCATTTACGGTAACGACTTCAGCGCCGAGCAATCGCATTCGAAAAACGTTGAGCGCTTGTCGCTGCGCGTCTTCCGCGCCCATGTAGATGACACAGCGCAACCCAAACAACGCGCAAACAGTCGCCGTCGCGACACCATGCTGGCCTGCGCCCGTCTCGGCAATGATGCGGTGTTTGCCCATTCGACGCGCGAGCAACACCTGACCCATGGCATTGTTGATCTTGTGTGCGCCAGTATGCAAAAGGTCCTCGCGTTTGAGGTAGATTTGCGCGCCGCCGGCATGCGCCGTCAGTCGCTGCGCATGAAACAATGGCGTCGGCCGGCCACAATAATCGCGGAGCAATTGGTTAAGTTCGGCCCAGAAATCGCTTTGCTCTCTCGCGCGCATGAACTCGCTAGTCAGCTCATCGAGTGGCGCTACCAGTGTTTCTGGCACATACCGGCCGCCGAATTTCCCCCAATGCCCGTGCTCGTCTGGTTCGCTTTTTGTAAGTGGCGGCTTGTCCATCGGAAGTTGCTAACGAGACGACACACTCGCGGTGCGTTCCGCCTTTTGCACCGCACTAACAAAATTTTGTAGCGCGCGATGATCTTTCACGCCTGGCGCGCTCTCGACCCCGCTACAAACGTCAACGGCGTGGGGCGTGACGATCGCGATAGCTTGACCGACATTTTGCGCGTTCAAACCGCCAGAGAGAATCAGGAATCGCGTGAATCGCAGTGTTGCTCGCGCAGCCGGCCAATCGCACTTCTGGCCAGTACCACCGCGAAGGTTGGGGTGGTGTGCGTCAACAAGCACGTCACAATCGGGAAATGCCGCGGCGTTTTCTGGGTGGAATTGCGTGTCAGTTGAAAACGCTCGAATCACACGAAATTGGCGGGCCAATTCGCTGCACGTTTCAGGCGATGTATCTCCATGTAATTGAACGCAGCGGACTCCGGCCAGGTCAGCGACTTTCCGAATTTCTCTCGCGCTGGCGTCCACGAAAACACCGACTGCGCGTAGTCCTGGCTGCAGCGCGTCGACAATTCGCCGGGCGGCCTTCGGCTCAATGTGCCGTGGACTGTGCGGGTAAAAGTTGAGGCCAATCATGGTGGCGCCAAGTTCGGCGCACGCTCGCGCATCCTTCGCATTCGTGACGCCGCAAATTTTTATTGATATCGGAGTCATGATTGACGAGGTGCGGTTGACAATGCGTGCGGTTCTAGATCGTCTGCACCAGTGAGTAAACGGCGAAGAGCCGTTTCGGGCTCGTTGGAGCGCATCAGCGCTTCGCCAATGAGAAATCCGCGGAATCCGAGCGTCTGAAGATGACGCAAAGATCTAGTACTTTGTAACCCGCTCTCGCTGATCATGATTCGCTCTCGCGGAGCTTCGGCGATTAAACGCTCGCTCGTGTTCAATGAAATCCGAAACGTCCGCAGATCGCGATTATTGACTCCGATGATTTTGGCTCCCGCATTCAGCGCGCGACGCAATTCTTCCGATGTATGCACTTCGACCAGCGCATCGAGTCCGAGGTCGTCCTCGGCGAGTCCGCGCAGTTTTACCAACGCAGCGTCGTCGAGTGCGCCTGCGATCAATAATATAGCGTCTGCGCCGGCAACAGCCGTTTCGAAAACTTGAATTGCATCAATGACAAAATCTTTGCGCAAAAGCGGCAGACTCGTGCTGGCGCGAACCGCCCTAAGATCAACAATCGAACCGCCAAAATATTCTTCATCTGTCAGAACCGAAATAGCGCACGCGCCACCGCGCTCATAGGAACGGGCAACCTCACTGGCCGAGAGATCGTTGCGAATGATTCCAGCTGACGGCGATCTCCGTTTGAACTCCGCGATAATATTTAGCCCCCGCGGGTCCGACCTCAGTGCTTGCACTAAGCGATGCGGCGTGGCCTTTGCTCGAGTCTCCAGTGCACGCTCCCGAAAATCTGCGGTGGAAGGGTCGGCTCGAAGCCGCGCTACAGCCTGTCGTTTTCGATCAATGATTTCGGAGAAAATGTTTGTGATCATCGGCTTCGATTTGTCTCTCGAATGAGCGCGTCTAGCTTCGACGCCGCGCGTCCGCTATCGATACTTTCACGAGCGAGACTTGCTGCCTGGCGAAGATCGGTGGCGACTCCCGCAAGATGGAGCGCCGCAGCAGCATTTATGATGACGAGATCACGCGCTACAGCGAAGTTCCTGGCTTTTTCCCCCTGCAAGATTGCGCGGATCAGGCGCGCATTCTCAGTTGGCCCGTTCGCATGGCTCGCATTGAGAGATCGACGTTCTAATCCGAAGTCCTCTGGCGAAATCGTGAACGTCTCTACGCCCGTGCGCGCTGAGCACGCAGCGACAAAAGTCTCGCCTGTGATTGTGACTTCATCCAAGCCGTCAGTGCCGTGAACAACCCACGCTTGCTCGATGCCGAGAAGGACAAGAGCCGCCGCGACCGGCTCAAGAAGCGAAGCATTCCACACGCCCAGAAGTTGAAAGGGCGCTCGTGCGGGATTCGTTAACGGGCCGAGCAAATTGAATGTGGTATGCACCCCGAGTTGCCTGCGTACTTGCGCGACACGAGCCGTTGCACCATGGAAAACTGGCGCAAAGATAAAACAGATCGCGTGCTCGTTGAGACAGCGCTCCACGATTTGCGGAGAGGCGGACGTATTAACACCCAGAGCGTCCAGGACATCGGCGCTCCCCGAGTTCGAGGTCGCAGCGCGCGATCCATGTTTCGCCACAGGTAAACCGGCACCTGCAATTACGAATGTTGCGGCGGTTGATACGTTGAACATCTTCGCCGGACTCGATCCGGTTCCTGCAGTGTCGATGTAATTGCGGTGCTGAGAATCTAAACGAATCGCGCGATCCCGCATTGCTGCGGCCATGCCTGTGAGTTCTTCGACGGTTTCGCCTTTGGCCGCCAAGGCAACAAGTGCCGCTGCTATTTGCGAGTCTGCGACAGCAGGACTGAGAAGGCAGTCAACAAAACTCGCGGCTTCCTCACGGCTGAGATTCTGACCGTGCATGAGACGCACTGTGGCCTCACGTAATCGATAAGCGCCGATGTCGCTCGCCGCGGTGGGTTCGCCCGCTCCCTGCTTTCTTTCGGATTTTTCGGATTTCGCTGTTCCTAATTTCATTCCGATCACATTTGCGCTGCCATTGAAAGAGCCTTTGCCATCGCGCGCGCCTTATTGATAGTTTCCTCGTATTCTGAGTGTGGGTTTGAATCGGCGACGATGCCTGCGCCCGCTTGCACATATGCCTTCCCGTTTTTCAATACGGCGCAGCGCAAGGCGATGCATGAATCGACGTTGCCGTCGAATCCAAAATAGCCAATCGCCCCTGCATAGCAGCCGCGCCTAGTCTTTTCCAGTTCGCTAATGATTT
>CATPBS010000071.1 GCA_955652715.1 uncultured Candidatus Udaeobacter sp. | reverse complement strand
CGATCTTGGCTCATTTTTTCAAGGCGTGTTTGCGACTGTGCTCGCCACGCCTTGCACCGCGCCGTTTCTCGGCACTGCGCTCGGCTTCGCGTTTTCGCAGTCGCCCGCAATCATCTTGGCAATGTTCATCGCCATCGCCGCAGGCATGAGCGCGCCTTATCTGGTTTTGAGCGCTCAACCTGCCTGGCTACGGTTTCTGCCAAAGCCCGGCCCATGGATGGTGCATGTGAAGCAATTCATGGGTTTTCTGCTGCTGGCGACGTTGCTCTTTCTTCTTTACGTGCTCGGCGCGCAGAGTGGTCTGGAATGAGCGATTTGGGCCAGCTGTTTCCTTCTGGTAATCAGTGTCGCGTGCTGGATGAAAGGCGCGTTTGTCGTGCCAACAGCATCAGTCATCAAGCGAAATGCCGTGGTCGTGCTCATGCTCGTGCTCGTGCTCGCGAGTGGCATTTATTTCATCGGGAACAAATTTCATTCTGCGAACATTGCTTCCGCCGATTCACGACTCAGCGGCGATTGGCAGGCGTTCACGCCTGAACGGTTGCAAGCGGAACTGGAGCAAGGCCGCACTGTTTTTGTCGATTTTACGGCCGCGTGGTGTCTCACTTGCAAATTCAATGAAGCCAATGTGCTTGAGAACGCCGAGGTGCGGGAGGCGTTCCAGCGCCATTCGATTGTGAAACTGAAAGCTGACTGGACCAACGGCGATCCAGTGATCACGAAATTACTACGTCAATTTGGCCGCCCCGGTGTGCCGTTATACGTGCTTTACCGCGGGAAAAACGAAGAGCCAATCGTCTTTCCGGAACTGCTCACGAAAAGCATGGTCTTGGAGAAACTCGAAACCGTCGCGGGCACAGTTGCGTCGCAATAAGTTTAGGGGAATGCCTCGGATTTCTGTGAGTAGCGTCGTGAACGCGCCGGCGGAAAAAGTCTGGGCGACTATTCGGCGATTTGACGCGGCTGCCGATTGGCTTCCGTTTGTGAAATCAAGCCCGATCGAAGATGGCGGAGATCCGACGCGCGTGGGATGCGTCCGTGTTTTGACCCAGACGGATGGAGAGGTGTTTCGCGAGGTGCTCATTGCGCTCTCAGATGCCGAGCGTTTCTATTCGTACACTTTCGTCAGCTCGCCAGTTTTCGTTCGTAACCATCGCACGACGCTGAGAGTGTTGCCGATTACCGATGGCAACCGATCCTATGTTGAATGGTCCTCGAGATTTGAA
Organism: uncultured Candidatus Udaeobacter sp.; assembly: GCA_955652715.1. Taxonomy (GTDB): domain Bacteria; phylum Verrucomicrobiota; class Verrucomicrobiia; order Chthoniobacterales; family UBA10450; genus Udaeobacter. The sequence goes on along the minus strand of CATPBS010000071.1, from coordinate 21,360 downwards.
ATCGACCCGGAACACGAAGCGCAGCTCGCCGATTTGATGAATCGAAATTTTCTCGCGGGCCTTCGCGCCTTGGCTGAGAAGTTCCCCTGAGCGCGAGCTGCGTCTCATTGAAATTCCTCCGGTTCATTGCAATATACTACTCGCGAGAAATTTGAACCATCTCGGAGCCTGTGCTTTCTAAGGAATCTATGAAGACGAAAATTACGCTGACCGTTCTCACATCGTTGATCGCTACCGCAGTCTTTGGCTTCGACCCGCCTCCAGTAGGCGGCGCTGCGCCGGATTTCTCGCTCCCGGATGCAAAAGGCCAGACGCATTCGCTTTCGGAATACAAGGGCAAATACGTCGTGCTCGAATGGTTTAATCCCGAATGCCCGTTCGTGAAGAAGCATTATGGCGGCAGCAACATGCAAAAATTGCAGGATGAATATACGAGCAAAGGAGTTGTCTGGCTGACCATTGATTCCAATGCACCCGGCACGGAAGGCAACATCACGCCGGAACAGGCGCAGAAAATCACTGCATCCTGGAAGACACATCAGACCGCGCTGCTTCTCGATCCCGAAGGCAAAACGGGGCGCGCTTATGGCGCCAAGAATACGCCGAACATGGTCGTAATTAATCCGGAGGGGAAAATTGCCTACGAAGGTGCAATCGACAGCAAAGCAAGTCCAAATCCCGCGGACATTCCCAGTTCCACAAACTACGTGAAGGTCGCCTTGGATGAGTCGCTAGCGGGCAAGCCCATCACGACACCGCAGACAAAGCCTTACGGTTGCTCGGTCAAATATAAATGAGGCCCTGGAGGGCGCTGTCACAGCGACAGTCCGAAGATTCTAAAGCGGCGGTCCAACACGACCGCCGCTTTTCATTGCGCATGACGAGGCGAGAAAGCGATGCGAAGACACATCGCGTGATGGCAGGGACGCCGCGGTGCTGGGCGTGATGATTGCTTTGGAAATGCCGGAAGCGCATCCGACGCTGCTGGTCGATCTGAACTAGCAGCTTGTCATTTCGAGCGAAGCGCAGCGAAGTCGAGAAATCTCTTGCTATTAGATCCAAAACCGAGATTCCTCGACTTCGCTCGGAATGACAAAGAAGCAGGTCCACGCATCCCTTTTGCGCTCTGCATTTGATGTGGAACCTTCGCGTCCTTGGACGTTTTTGGTGGGCGAGTTGTATGGCGCTTGACGAATCAAAACCGTTCATCGTTTGGACCGAACGCATCTTTATCTTGCTCCTTTGTTTTGTTGCGGCTCTTCGCGTATTCATCTTCTCGGCCGCTTTCCCGTTTTTCAGCAATATTGATGAAGATCTGCACTTTGATCTCGTCACGCAGTACTCACATGGTCGCCTCCCGCACTTTTTTGACCCGCTCACGCAAGAGAGTCTTAGCTGGATCGTACCATACGCGTCGCCCGAGTTTCTGTTCAGTCCGGAACAATTCCCGGGCGCAAGGTTCCCGTCGCCCTTGTGGAAGCGATCTGGCCCGGAGGTCGAGCCAGAGATTGCGGCAACAACAGCCGCGTGGAGCAGCGAAATCAATTTCGAATCGTCCCCGCCGCCGCTTTATTACATCGTCGCGAGTCTTTGGTGGTGGATGGGAAAGCGCATCGGATTCATTGGGATTCAATCGCTGTATTGGATTCGGTTCCTGAATGTTGCCCTGATCGCGATCGTGGTTTGGCTGGGCTACGTCACCGCGCGCATGATTTCACCGGAGCGCGTGGATTTGCGCATCGGCGTGCCGCTGCTGCTGGCGTTCATTCCTCAGAACGTGTTTTACGCGATGAACAATGATGTTCTGTCGCCTGTGTGCTATGGCGCGTTGTTTCTTTGTGTTTTGCAATGGCTAAGAGCGAACAGACCGACCTTTTTGCTGGGAACGCTCACGGGTTTGGCGATCGCAGCTACTTACCTGACCAAGCTGTCCAACTTGCCTCTCATCGCGGTGGCATTGGCATCGATCATTGCGAAGCTGTGGCCGGCTCTCCGGCAAAACCCTCGTGCCACCGTCACCGCATTTGCCGCGCTTGTCCTCTGCGCTGCAATCCCGATTGGCAGTTGGATGGTCTGGACCAAATATCAGTTCGGCGATCTGACTGGATCGACAACGAAAATCACGCTGCTTGGTTGGACACGGAAACCGTTCGCCGATTGGTGGCGTCATCCAATTTTTACGCCACGAGGTTTTTGGGTCTTTTGGTGGGACCTTATCGCGAGTTTTTGGCGAGGAGAGGTCAAATGGTACAGTCAGCCGTTAGGTTGTCCGGTTGCCGACGGATTCTATGCCATGTCCTCCCTGGCGTTGCTTGGCGCGGCACTGATTGGATTGCGCAAGAAGGCCGGGCTCTCCACGTTTCAGCGGCAAACAATAGGCATCGCCACTTTGAGCTTTATGGTATCGGTTGGATTCCTGGCGTTGCTTTCGATTCAGTTCGATTTCGGCAATTGCATTAATCCCTCGCGCGCGCATCCGTATTTCACGTCGGGCCGATTGCTTAGCGGCGCGCTAATTCCGTTCGCCTTGATATATGCGTATGGCATCGCCTGGTTGTTTCGCCGGCTCAACGCCGCGCTGCCTCTTGTTGTGCTCGGCAGCGTCGTATTTTTTGCCACGACGTCGGAGATCATCGTCAGCCATGTGATTCTCGCGAGCGAGCACAATTGGTTTCATCGGTAGCGTCAGCCTGTCCTCGGCGAGAGCCGCAACAGCAAGCGCAAGACTGGCATCGGCGTTATTCGAGTCGCAAACATTGCAAACTTCATCGTAAATCCAGGAATCACGAGCGGCCGGTCTGCTTGCAGCGCTGCTAGCGCTTCGCGCACGACTTGTTCGACCGAAACAAAAAAGAATTTTGAACCGGTCTGGGACTGAGCGCCCAAACGCCTGGCGACGACTTGAAATTCGGTGCGCACAGGACCGGGACATAGAGCGCATACGCTCACGCCTGTTCCTCGCAGTTCGGCTCGAAGCGCTTCCGAGAAACTTGTCACATAGGCTTTGGTGGCGGCGTAAACGGCGTCACCTGGGATAGGAAGAAAGCCAGCCGACGAACTAACATTTAGAATCCCGCCACGTCTTTTCGCGATTATTCGCGGAAGCAAATGGCAAGTTAGTGAAGTAAGCGCCACCACGTTGACCAACAGCATTTGCTCGTTACGGCTGGGATCGCTAGTCGCAAAGGGCCCGCTATCGCCGAGTCCGGCATTGTTGACTAAGAGATCGACATCGATCATTTCGCGATCGAGCCATGCTAGGAGATCATTCGGTTGCGCGAGATCGGCAAGATCGGTTTTGCGAATGTGAACGGTGAGATTTGGATGGTGCTGCAGTAAGTCTTCGCGCAGCTCATTTAGCTTTTGCTCGCGTCGCGCTACCAAGGTCAGCGATCGCGCGCGGCCGGCGAGTTGCCGCGCAAATTCTCGGCCGATTCCAGCGGAAGCGCCGGTAATGAGCGCGTTACAGCCGTCAAGCTTCATTTCACGGTGGAGGGCGGAGCTCCTGCGACGCTGAACGGTTTCGCGGGAGCTCGCCCCACCAGAGATTGCAGCTCGCGTTTCGTGAGTGCACGCCAATGCCCGCGCGGCAAATCGGCGAGCCGAAGATTTCCAATTCGAACACGGACAAGATGTTTGACGCGATACTCAATGGCTTCAAACATGCGGCGAATTTGGCGATTTATTCCCTGCCGCAACACAACGCGCAAACGCGTCGGCGCGATGGAATGAAGTTGTGCAATCTTGGCTCGCTGGCCGTCAAGAAAAATTCCGCGCAGCAATTTCGGCGCAAGCGCCGGGTCCCACGGCTGCTGCAACGTCACCTCATATTCCTTGTCAACCTTGTAACGTGGGTGGGTAAGCCGCTGCGCCAGTTCGCCATCGTTTGTGAGAAGGAGCAGACCTTCAGTTTGCGCATCCAGACGCCCGACGTTAAAAAGACAGGAGAATTTTTGAGGAAGTAGATCAAAGACAGTGTTGCGCGCGTGCTGATCTTTTCGGGTCGAAACAAATCCCGCGGGTTTGTGCAACATGATGGTTACCGTTGGAGCGGCGCGAACAAGTTTGCCATCGACTTTGACGTGATCGAGCGCGTCTGGTTGTGCGCTGAAGTTTGTGCAGACCTTACCATTAATGGTGACGCGACCCGCCGCGATCAAGTCATCACAATGTCGGCGTGAGCCAAGGCCGGTAGCGGCGAGAAAACGGTTAAGGCGCACGGGGACTCGTAAATCGAGATTCGTTAAATCGTAACTCGATCTGACCGATCCACGATGTAACGTTTAACGATTCACGTCCCGCTCACACATCCGGCTTCGTTTTCGGCAGGCCGATGACTTTACTCTCTTTTTTCCATTGACCGCGCTTCTTGAGCAGCTCGACGCGCTCGAAGCGTTTCAGCACATTGCGCCTGGCGGCAATGGTGCTCGCCCCTTTTAAACTGCGATGTTGCGACATAGGCTGGTTGAAAAGTTACACGGTTTCGACGGAAAATGAGTCGGCACATTACGCGGCCACTCCGATTTTTCAACTGGAGATCGCGCGCCCTCTGCTGGCAAGACAGCCAGAATGGCCCCTTATAACTGGTTCCCAAGCACTACGTACGTCCCTGAGGTGGTGACCTGGTGATAAATGTGAAAGCGACTGATCAATAGCTGTTTCCAGTAATCCGCCCGGCTTTGCTCCACAATGAGATAAACTGCATACGGCCCAGCCCATTTCTCCAACACTGCCTGTTCGTTCACGAAAATATCGGTCGGCGGTCTGCCGATTGGGGCCGCTTTCTGGAGGTTTTGATCAACAAGAAGGAACTTCCGATTCAGATAAAAAACAAGGCTACTGCTGTCGTCGAACGGCCCTTCAAAAATCGCGTCGCCGCCTGACTCGAGGCGCGGATTGAGAAATCGCGCTACGTCGGCGAGCGAAAAATAAGGCGCAGTCCGTGCGACCCCCTCGATCATGCTAAGCCCGCCCGGAACCATAGCTGCAGCCAACGCAATGGCAGCGAGTTTCTCCCGCCGTTTGAAAATAAAATAGAGCGCCACCAGTGAGAGAAGCACGAGAGAAATACCGGTAGTCGCGAGCACCGGCCGAATCACGAGCCAGGCTGACATAGGCATCTCGTGTAATGCGCGCCATGCCGTCCAGCGAGCGTCCATCGTCCCCCAGTTTGCGTTCAAAGGGCGCGCTGCGCCGACAAGGAAGAATGCCTCTGCGGCGCTCATGATTCCGGCGAGAGCGACTGCGATTGCGCCCGCGGCGCGCAACTTCTGCGGCATTCGGTCCCATACGACCACTGCCCAGAGCGCAACCACGCTCCACATACTCATCGAATAATAATCCTGCCGTTGACCCAGAAAGAGCAGCGGGACAAAAACGACGGCCATCCAGCAGAGCAGCAACGCATCGGCGAAGTTAACGTCGTGTGGCCGCATCAGGCGGCGCCAGGCGAAAATTACGCCGGGCAGCAGTGCGATGGACCACGGAAACCACCAAGCCAAATGCATGAGCAGAAACTGGTACGCAGGCATGCCCTTATAATCATGCGTGTCGTCGGAGAGCCCCCGCAGATGGCCCCACCATTCCGAGCTGACCAAATACCGAAAATAACCCGGGAAATGCCATTGCGCCCACAGATGCCAGGGAGCAACAATCAAAAGAAACATTGCCACATATTGCCACCTCAAAAGCGCGCGGTACCGAAGCCGTGCTTCGCGATAGAACATCGACAGCAAAACAAGAATCGCCGCCGGATAAACGACGCCGAGCAAACCTTTGGTCAAACACGCGAAAGCCGAGCAAATCCAAAACGCGGCGAACCAGGCATGCCGATGCCGCCGACGTTGATAGCCGCACACTGCGCAGAAAATCGCGCTCGCAATGAACGCGCTGACAAGCGGTTCGGGCATGACGATGCGCGCGAGCAGAAATGTGCCGCAGAAGCTAAGATAAATCAGACCGGCAATGAAACCGCGCCAGTAATCCGTGAGTTTTTCCCCAATCAGAAAAATCAGAGCAACCGATGCGACAACTGCAATCGCGACCGGGAGGCGAGCAGCTGCTTCGTTTATGCCGAAGAGCTTGAACGAGATAATAATGAGCCAGTAGAGCAACGGCGGTTTTTGCAGGCGCGGTATGCCGTCATTAGTTGGCAAAAGCCATTGATGCGTTTCGACCATCTCGCGGGCGGCTCCTGCGTATTGGCCTTCTGTCTGGCTGTACAGATCGCCACTACCGATCGTGCCTACGTGCAACAGTGCCGCTAACGCAATTAGAATCGCCAATAACGCATGCCGCGTCGGCGGCGGAGGCAGCGCCGGCGGTTCGAGCAGAGTCTCTTCAAGGCTAACGGTTCGAGTCGCTGCGGTCATTCAATGCATTCTTCGCCGGAAATAATTCCGATTTCCTATTCGCCTTTAGGGTAGTGCACCGAATCGGTCTTGCGATATTCTTGCCAGTGATTGGGCAAACGCAGCAGTTTCCCTGATGGCATTTCGATCAGCGCGAGCATCTGACGGCATTGCGCTATCAACATGTTGTCCTTCGATCGTGCGATCTGAAACCCGCACCAGAATCGCGCGCGTTCCACCTGATCAAGCCAGCCCTCGATCACCAGCCGATCTCCGAGTTTCGCTGGGCGGCGATAATCAATCTCCGTGCGTACCACTACGGGATACGTTTGCTTTTCGGCCATTTCCTCGAGGGCGAGACCCAGTTTCTCGGCGAGATGCGTGCGCGCGATCTCAATGAAACGCAGATAAGCGATGTTTGAAACGACGCCTCCGCAGTCGGTGTCGAAAAACATCACTTGCACGTCTGTGCGGATTCGCGGGTCAGCCATCGTATGCCTTTGTTAAGCTTGAAGTTTCTTTCCCATGAGTGAAAGCACAGCATCGGCTGCTTCCTGGGCGCTGACCGCCTTCATGCAGCGGAAATCAATTGGGCATTCGCGGAGAAAACACGGGCTGCATTCGACATGATGTCGCAGGATAATGTGACGGTTGCCGAACGGGCCGGTCAGACGCGGGTCAGTGGAGCCAAAAACGGCGACCACGGGCACGCCCATTAAAGCGGCGAGATGCATGGTGCCGGTATCATTGGTAAGCAGTAAACGGCATTCCCGCAGTTCGTCGATAAGTTGATCGAGCGTGGTATGGCCGATCCGATTCACACAATGATCGCCGATCGCCGCGGCGATCTGATCGCCTATTGCCGCGTCCTTCTTCGTCCCAAACAAAATCCATTGCGCCGGCGATTGCGCGCTAATCTTTGCGGCCACGTCGGCGAATCGCTCGGGGAGCCATCGCTTGGCCGGGCCGTACTCTGCGCCAGCGCAAAGCCCGATTTTCATCAGTTGATGCGCGCCCGCAATTTGGATGTTCGCTGCTGGCTGTTGGCTCTTGGATGTTTGTGCGCCGCATTCACGTGCAATGCGCAGATAGCGGAGCGATTGATGTTCCAATGGCCCCGGTTTTCGCGGCTCGGGCACGGTTTGGTTCAGCAGCCACCTCCGCCAATGACCGCGGTAACCGACCCTGCGCGGAATGCCGCTTAGCCACGATTCAAGAGCAACACGCAGTGAATTTGGGAAAAGAATCGCAGCATCAAAAGCCGGTTGTCGCCGAAGCGTGCGGATAGCTGCAAGGGGACTATTTGGCAGAGCGATAATCGCATCCACTTCTGGAACGAGCCTCCACACCGGCGCAGTCTTCACTGGCGCGGCGATAGTAACTTGAGCGTCGGGACGCCCGTATTTGATCGCGCGGACTGCGGGGACGCTCATCACGGCGTCGCCGAGCCAGTTGCTTGAGCGAATGAGAATACGGAACGGCTTCAAATCTTGAACCGAAAGATGGGTCGGCAAATAGACGCCGCGTTTGTATTTTACCAGGAGAAAATTAGGCCGAGGCGTTTTCCATCGATTATGCACCCAAAACCAATCTTCCGGCGCACGGCGGATTTGGTGTTCGATCGCCTGATTCGTTTTTGCGGAAAGAGATCCCACCGATTCCTCGTTGTCTTCGAGTGCTGGGGAAATAACGATCCGCCAGCGCGCTCGTCCATCCGTATAGATAGCCACGCCAACCAGCGCCGCCCGAGTGCGTTTCGCCAGCAATGCTGGCAGCGGTGACGTCGATGCAAGACGGCCAAAGAATGGCACCCACACACCGTGATCGCCGGCATGTTGATCGCTCAAAATTCCAATGGCGCCGCCGTCGCGAAGTAATTTGATTGCCTCGTCGAAGCCTTCCTTGCGATCAAACATCTCGACGCCGGCGCGTCCCCGCACCCGGCGCACATGTTCATCGATGAAGCGGTTGCCTAGCTTTTGATAGATGGTGCTGTTTCTGACGTAGCCGATGTATTTCGGCAGGATGTGCGCGAATAACTCCCAATTTGCGAGATGGCTCAGGATCAGCACAACTGCACGGCCTGCGCGCAATTCTCGATGGATAAAATCCAGATTTTCAGTTTCTATTCGCGTTGCCATCTGCTCCAGGGGCATGTGCGTGAGTTTCGCACTGCAAAGGAGGTTCGCACCCAACCTTTGAAAATGGCGGCGCACGAGACGACGCAATTCTCGCGGGGATTTTTCGCCTCCAAAGGCGATGGCAACATTGCGCCGAGCAAGGCGCCGATATTTTCCGAGAACGATCCAGGCACAGAACCCAAGACATTCTCCCAGGACAAAGAGAAGCGGCAACGGCAAAGCCCTGGCGATCGCCGATCCCGACCGATAAAAGAGATAAACGATAAAATCGAGCATGCAGGATCGGTCAGTGTCGCGGGAGGGCGCGGCATGGTAAATTTGCCTGCGGCTTGCTTCAACCAATATAATGTGCGCGGTGTTGCCATCAGCTTTCCATTCTTTTGGTGCCGATTTCGCCCGCGCTATCTCGCGGAAGTTCGAACGGGGCCGCTTTCTGGTTATCGGAGCCAACCCTCAGGAACTGAAATCCCAATTTGCCGAAGCGGAAAGAGAAGCTGAGGTCTGGTCTTATGACGATCTGGCCTCAAGCCTAAGCCGAGGCGCAGGGATAGCTGATTTTGAAACCGCGGTTTGGTTCTACCCTTCGGAAAAAAACGAGGACTATGCAGTGGCGGAAGCGCTCTCGGGCTGCGCAGACGCCATTGTCCTAATGCCTTGCCCCGGGCGCTGACGTTGTGACGCGGCGTCCGCAACTTGTTGAATGTTTTGGCCGCTTTGGATTTGTGCCCGATTACAAATGCGACCTGAGCGACCTAGATAGGGGAACGGTATGTCTTCGGCACCTGCCGCAGCAGGCAGCTGGCGAGACGGTGCGCGCCGTGGAGACGGCTTTGGCCAGACTCAACAGCCAACTGGACGCTTTGCGGCGAACACTTGAAATCGGCGGCGCCGAATTGGAAGCAGCGCATCGCCACATCGGTGCGCTGGAGGAAAAATTGCTCAAGGTCAAAGAATACCGGCTTGAATTGAAGTCGTTAAAAGAGCAGAGACAGCTGCTGCGCAAATCGGTCGAACGCAGGATCGGTCAGGTACTGCTCGCGCCGTATCGCGTGCCGGAAACACTGGCTAAAACAGTCTGGAAAAAGCTTCATTGGAAACGGCGAACGCCTAGAGCTTCCACTGCACGAAGCGAATACCAGAAATGGCTCGAGCAACATCGCGCGAGTGCGCAGGACCTGAAGCGGATGCGGGATGAGGCGCGCGCGTTTGCTTCACGGCCGCTCATCAGTCTTATTACGCCGATCTTTGATACGCCTGTGAAACGGCTTGTCGAAGCCGTTGAGTCGGTGCTGGCACAAGCATACGAGAACTGGGAACTCGTGCTCGTCGACGATGGGTCGACCGACAGCGACCTGCTTCACATGCTGCCTGGCGTCGGCGCGCGCGACCGGCGCATCGTACTGGCAGGCCTCGGAAAACATGAAGGTATCTCCGCGGCATCGAATCATGGGCTCGCGCTCGCCCGCGGGGAGTGGGTCACTTTTCTTGATCATGATGACGTCCTCGAACCCGACGCGCTTTTCCACATAGTAAAAGTTTTACAGAGCGATCCCGAGGCCGGTCTGATTTATTCTGACGAAGATAAGCTCGGCGATGATGGTTTTGAGGCGCCTCTATTTAAGCCAGATTGGTCGCCCGACTTGTTTCTCTCCTGTAATTACGTGGGTCATTTGACCGCAGTGCAGCGGAAAGTTCTGCAGAAAGCTGGCGGGTTCCGTTCACAATTCGATAGCGCGCAGGATTACGATCTCTTTTTTCGCGTCATCGAGCAGACCAACCGAATTCATCATATTCCGCGTGTGCTATATCACTGGCGCCGAAGTGAAAGTTCCAGCGCGATTAGCGTCCGGCAAAAACCGGGACAGCTGGAAGCCTCCCGGCTTGCAATTGAAGATCACCTGAAGCGTCGCGGCGAGCAGGCTCACGTTGCTGTGGACTGGCGCACTCACGCATTCTGTGTCAGACGCGAGCTGTTGGAATCGAAAAAGATTTCTGTCATCATTCGGAGTTGCCACGGCCCGGGGTCGCTCGAGCGGTGCGTCGAGACCCTGACGACTCAGACAAGCTACCCGAACTACGAGATCGTCGTCGTCCACAGCCATGAGAAAGTACGCGGCGCGACCACTTATTTTTCGCGTTTCCCACATCGTTCGCTGTATTTGTCCAACGGGGCCGATGATTCCACAGCGAAAAACTTCGCGGTCGAGCAGACCGACAGCCCATGGCTTCTTTTCCTTGACGACAATATCGAAGTGATCGAACCGGACTGGCTCGCGATCATGGCTGAGCATGTCCAGCGGCCGGAGGTCGGCGCGGTAGGCGCACAGCTGCTAAGCCCGAGCGGCGCGGTTGAGCACGCCGGAATTGTTGTCGGTGTCAACAACGTTGCACAGCTAGCTTTTCGTGGTCTCCCGGCGGAACAGACCGGGGCAAATCGCCAGCTACATATGACCCGCAACTGTAGCGCGGTATCGAGCGCGTGCATGCTCGTGCGGCGCGAAATTTTTCTGCAGACGGGAGGATTCGACGAAAAGCTATCAGGCATGCTCGCCGACGTTGATCTTTGTCTTAAGATAAGGCATTCGGGTTATCTCATTGTTTACACTCCTTTTGCAAAACTTCATTGGCATGATGCCGATCTTGACAAAATCGACACGGCTGGGCAGGCAATTATGAACCAGCGTTGGGCTGGCGTTCTTCAGCGCGATTCTTATTACAATCCAAATCTTTCTCGCGAACGCCCCGATTTCTCGCTAGGCAAGTAAACGCTTTTGGAAAGACCAACATGAATAAGAGCGAAACAAATTTGTGGCTGGGTGTGAGCGAGGCGGCACGAAATGCATTGACTCCGCGCGATTATAAATTGGGCTCTTTGTCACAACGAGTTGCGCATTCAGGTATTCCTGCCGGCGAACTGGCAATGGCAGACCGGTCGAGGCCAGAGATAAAGCGCGCCTGGATTCCCGGCGTGGAAATTTTTCCACGAAAAATTCATCCGCAGCGTCATCGCGGAGTTTTCGGTGAATTTGGCCGCCGCGATGAGGGAGTCCTGGCGAAAATCGGATTTTGGCCGAAGCAATGGTCGGGTGCGCGGATGTTTGCAAACACCGCGAAAGGTTTCCACGTGCATCCGCCGAACATTCCGTCCGAGACCACTGCGGAGAAATGGTTACGACGTTTGTTTATACACCAGCCTCAAAATTATTCGCTGCGTCGTTACGATGGCGAGCAATGGGACGTAATGTTTTTCCTACAGGGACGCGCGGAGATGATTCTGTGTGATGTGCGCGCTGGTTTTTCCAAGCGCATCATGCGTTTCTTTATCGATGGCGACAATCATCGCAGCAGCAACAATGTGGGAGTGGTTATTCCACCTGGGGTTGCCCACGCCATTCGTACGGAGGGCTCAGAGGATGTGATCATGGTTTACGGAACAAGCACGATTTTCCATCCCGAATTCGAGGGGCGCATCGCGAGCGAAGTCGAGAATGCAGAATTACCGGAATCCTGGCAGAGGTCTCTTTCGTCGTAGGGGCGATCTCTGATCGCCTAAACGTGCGACGGTCCGAGACCGCCGCTACAATTTGCTAGCATGAAGCGAAGTTTCGATCCGGCCGTGTTGGAAATGATGGATCGGCCGCAGCCGGTTTCGGCTGAATTAGAACGCGATCTGGAACGTCTTCGGCAACTCAACCGCTGGTTCGGCAGCTATCGTCTTGTTGTGAATTTTATGCGCCATTGGCTCCAGCCGGGTGCTCGTGCCTGTATTGTCGATCTTGCCACCGGCTCCGGTGACATTCCGCGATTGATTGCCGATTACGCTCGGAAAATTGGCGCGCAGGTCGAGATCGACGCTTTAGATCGACAGCCCGCAACACTGGAAATCGCCCGGAAATTGAGCGCTGGCTACGCGGAAATTTGCTACCGCGAAGCCAACATTCTCGAATGGGATTCTGCAGATAGTTATGACATCGTGCTTTGCACGCTTGCGCTTCATCATTTCAGCGATGAAGACGCCGTAACTGTGTTGCGACGATGTCGCGAGTTGTCCCGGAGATTTGTTCTGGTGTCGGACTTGCGGCGGGGATTTCTTCCCCAGGCTGGCGTTTATCTTTTAACCGCGCTGATTTTTCGTGAACTGATGACGCGCCATGACGCCCGACTCTCTGTCGTCCGCGCATTTTCATTTGCCGAAATGCGCGATCTCGCGGTGCGCGCCGGCTGGGGCCACTTTGGTCACAAAAAATTTCGGTTCGCGCGGCAAGCCATTTGCCTCGAAGCAGCGTGACGCTGCACCCGCTTATTATTCCGAGCCAAGTCGAGGAATCTCTGGAAATTCCTTCTATGATCAACTCTGTTTCAGCGATGCGAATTATTACGACGGTTGCTGAAGCGCGTTCGCTGGTGCGCTCAAAGCTGCGGGTGCTCGTGCCCACAATGGGAGCGCTGCACAAGGCGCATGCCGAATTGATTCGGGTCGCGCGTGAACATGCAGGCCGGAACGGCGAAGTGGTGGTGAGCATTTTCGTGAATCCGCTCCAGTTTGAACCAGGAAGCGATTACGAGCGGTACCCGCGCCCGGAAGAAGTCGACGAAGAATTTTGTCAAAACGCCGGTGTCGATTTCTTGTTCCATCCTAATGTCACGGAAATGTATGCCGATGATCGTTCGGTGTTCGTCGATGAATCCTCTCTTTCAAACACGCTGGAAGGCAAGTCCCGCCCCGGACATTTTCGCGGGGTTTGCACAGTTGTCGCGAAGTTGTTCAATATTCTTGCGCCTGACGCGGCGGTGTTTGGCGAGAAGGATTTTCAGCAACTGGCGATCGTTCGTCGCGTGGTGCGCGATCTCAACTTCAAGATCGACATCATTGCCGTTCCTACTGTGCGGGAGGAAGACGGCCTGGCGTGCAGTTCGCGTAATCAGTATTTGAATTTGGAAGAACGGAAGCAGGCAGCAGTTTTGCACAAAGCATTGCGTGCTGTTGCAGGTGCCAGCGAAAAGTCCGCGGGAGACGTTCTCGCCCTTGCGCGGAAGGTGATCAAGCAAGCGCCGCTGGCGCGGATCGATTATGTCGAGCTTGTCGATTCGGAAACTTTGCAGCCGGCTGAAATGGCTGGACCGAACACGGTGCTCGTCTTCGCGGTGTTCTTCGGCAAAACTCGTTTGATCGATAACATCCGACTAGGATGAAGGAATACGATTTTGTCGTAATCGGCAGCGGCATTGCCGGTCTCAGCTTTGCATTGAAAGCGGCGAGGCACGGTTCAGTCGCTCTCATTACGAAACGCAAAGGTGCCGACACGAACACTGCGTGGGCGCAGGGGGGAATTGCGTGTGTGACGAGCGATGAAGATTCGTTCGAACTGCACGTGCGCGATACGCTTGAGGCCGGCGCCGGTCTTTGCGACGAAGCGGTCGTGCGCACCATTGTGACCGAAGGCCCGGAACGCATCCGCGAGCTGGCAGAACTCGGCTTGCACTTCGATGAGCGCGAAGTCGAAGGTCATCGAGAGTTTGATCTGGGCAAAGAAGGCGGCCATTCCAAACGCCGGGTGTTGCATGTGCGAGACGCAACTGGCAAGGAGATCGAGCAGACTTTGCTGCGCGAATTTTCCAGGCAATCAAGTGCCGAACTATTCGAAAATCACGTGGCGGTGGATTTGATCACTGCAGCCAAGCTTGGTTTCGCGACAGCGGACCGTTGCCTTGGGGTCTATGTTCTCGACGAAAGAACCGATGAGGTGGAAAGTATCCGCTCAGATCGGATCGTGCTTGCGACCGGCGGTTGCGGCAAAGTTTATTTGTACACCACGAATCCAGACATCGCGACTGGAGACGGCGTGGCGATGGCGTGGCGCGCAGGCGTGGAGATCGCGAACATGGAGTTCATCCAGTTTCATCCCACATGTCTGTTTCATGCCGAGGCGAAATCATTTCTCATTTCTGAAGCAGTGCGTGGTGAAGGCGGCATTTTGCGCAATCACCGCGGCGAAGATTTTATGAAGCGCTACGATCCGCGTGGCTCACTTGCGCCGCGAGACATCGTGGCCCGTGCCATCGACGCTGAGATCAAGCGCTCAGGCGCGAAGTGTGTGTTTTTGGATATCACGCACAAATCGCCGGAATTCATTCGCGAGCGGTTCCCGCACATTTATGAGACATGTTTGCGGTTCGGCGTGGACATGTCGAAGCAGGCCATCCCCGTCGTGCCGGCAGCGCATTATCAATGCGGCGGAATTAAAACTGACGTGAACGGTGCGACCAGTTTATCCGGGCTGTATGCGGTGGGTGAGGTCGCGTGCACCGGGATGCACGGAGCAAACCGGCTTGCGAGCAACTCACTGCTGGAAGGCCTGGTGGTGGCGCATCGCGCCGCGGTGGCCGCTGTGCATAAGCGGCCGCTTGGGAAACAAAATGTCGCATTGCCCGAATGGCGCTCGGGAAACGTGCAAGACGTAGATGAACTGGTCGTGATTTATCACAACTGGGACGAGATCAGACGGCTGATGTGGGATTACGTAGGAATTTTGCGCACCGATAAGCGACTGCAGCGGGCGAGCGCGCGCCTGCGAAATCTCCAGCGTGAAATTCGTGAGTTCTATTGGAATTTCAAAGTGTCGGTTGACCTGCTGGAGCTGCGCAATCTCGCAGCAGTGGCCGCGTTGATTGTGGATTCGGGACTGTGCCGCAAAGAAAGCCGCGGTCTCCATTACACTTTGGATTATCCAGACAGGGACGATCGACAATTCAAACGCAATACGGTGCTGAGTCGCGGCTAACGCTGTCGATGGCATCGTTCATGCCGATTCCTGTGAACGGCGCGCACTCCTGCGGGCTCGCGGTGTCGAGCGGTCAGGCTCTCGACAAACCTGAGAATCTCCCGAAACTTTACGACGTATGAAAACGACCATTCGATTACTCGCCATCGTCACAGTCGCAATTATCGGCTTTGTGCTTTCGTCAAAAGCGGAAGCAGTCAGTCCTCCGCCGGATGGCGGTTATCCCGGAGGCAACACAGCGGAAGGGCAAGACGTCCTTTTGAGCCTTACCACCGGGACATACAACACAGCAGCTGGTCTGTTCTCGCTCAGGAGCGACGCCACTGGCAGCTTTAACACAGCCACTGGCGCCGGGGCGCTTTTTCTGAACACCGGAAACCAAAATACGGCCACTGGCGCTGGAGCGCTTTTTAGCAATACAACAGGCTTCGCCAACACGGCCAACGGAACGCTTGCGCTCTTTTCCAACAGTTTGCAACCGAACATCGGAGGTGACAACAACACGGCGATGGGGACCGCCGCGCTTTATTCGAACACCGTTGGCAGCTCCAACACGGCCCTTGGGGCAGGTGCGCTCTACAGTAACAGCGCCGACGCCAACACGGCCACGGGTTTTCAAGCGCTCTATTCCAACACCGCTGGCCAATTCAACACGGCAAACGGCTTTTTAGCGCTTTCTACTAACACCCTTGGCAGCTTCAACACAGCCGTCGGTTATAAAGCGCTTGAAAACAACACCGGCGATAGCATTACGGCCATCGGGGATGAGGCGCTCAACTTCAACAACACTGGCAACGACAATGTCGCCATTGGTCAGGACGCGCTCAATTCCAGCACTGGCAACGGAAACATTGCCTTGGGGTCGAACGCCGGCAGCAACGTCACCACAGCGGATGGCGTTATCTGTATCGGTCACCCCGGCGCAGACTTGAGCAACAGTTGCTTTATCGCCAATATTCGTGGCGTGCAGACGGGAAACGCCGACGCCATACCCGTGCTGATCGACTCCGCTGGCCAGTTTGGCACGGCTAGTTCCTCAGCCAGGTTCAAGAAGGAGATCAAACCCATGAACACTGCCAGCGAGGCGATTTTGGCGCTCAACCCGGTCACATTCCATTACAAGAGCGACAAGACAGATACGCCGCAATTTGGCTTAATTGCCGAGGAAGTAGCCAACGTGAATCCCGATCTGGTCGTGCGCGACAAAAATGGCGACATCTACACTGTGCTCTACGATGCGGTGAACGCGATGTTGCTCAATGAATTTCTAAAAGAACACCGGAAAGTCGAGGAACTGAAATCAGCGATGGCGCAGCAGCGAAACGACTTCGAAGCGGCAATAGCTCGGCAGCGCAAAACGACGGAGGCTGTCGTCGCGCGCTTGAATGAGCAGGAAGCGCACATTCAAAAAGTAAGCGCCGAAGTTGAAGCGCGTAAACCAAGCTCGCGAATGCTCGTTGAAAACCAGTAAACCGATTTCATCCGAACCCTGCTCTGAATCCTGAACCGACCTCGCTATCGTCGGGACCAGAAAATTCGGCTTGCCTGACAGCGTGGAATCGGATAGAAGAAGCCGCGGTTCTGCGCATGAAGAGACTTCTTGTGGTCTGTTTCAGTCTGGCAATTGCTGGCGCCCCAAAAGCTTTCGGGGACGAACAATCCACTTCCCCCTATGCAACGGCGGCGGATTTTGCCAAGTACGCAATGAAATTGCGGGAGCAGGCGTTGCTCAAAGTGGAACCGCAAGTCTTCATTCCTACTAGTTCGCATCCGGCGATCCAGCGGTACGCGTGGAAGACCACCATCGTGACCACCGTGTTTTGGGTTGGAGAACAGGCCGGAGGCAATAATCCGGTTCCAAATTATAGAAGTTCCTGGGACGCGAATTGGACGAACAATTACGGGGGCTTTGACAATCCGGAGGCGTCAGCACGGCGCAGTTATGTTCCGATTGCCTTCATACCGCGACAAAATCCCTTCTACTGTGCGCTGCCGTACAACGATGTCACGCATGGTCAGTTCAAGCCGGAAGCGCCGCTTGTGATCCCCTGGTTCAAACAAGCTTATACAGGACCGGGTCAGTCGGTATGCTGGCACCGCTGGCTAGCCATTCGTAAAGGCAATCGCACTTGTTATGCGCAATGGGAGGATTGCGGTCCATTTCGCACCGATCACTTTCAGTACGTCTTTGGAAATGAGCGCCCCAAGCCGAATCTGAATCATGGTGCCGGGCTGGACGTTTCGCCGGCTGTGCGCGACTACCTGGGACTGGCGCCGACCGACGTAACCGATTGGCAATTCGTCGAAGTGCGTGACGTGCCTCCCGGGCCATGGCGAAGCTACGGCGAAAACAATCACTTCGTCATTGCGCGTAATAAGACCGAGCAGCGGATGGCTGATCGAAACGTTGGCGCCGCGAAGAAGTAGTTTTTTCGGAGGCGAGCTACCCGCCAGGAGAGAAGGCGGCTGCGTGGGAGTGGAGGATGGTGATACCGACGGAATGGCGCTTGGGGCGTTTCCGCCCGGCTGTGGACTTGGATGAGAAGCTTTCAGCGTCGCCATGCGAATCAGTTCCGATACGGTAACGAATTTGAAGCCCTTGGCCGCGAGCGCGTCAAGAGTAGAGGGCATCGCTTCGATTGTTCCCGGGTGAATATCGTGGGATAACACAATCGAACCGCGTTGAGTCTCTTTAAGAATGCGATTGCGGACTACAGCCGGGCCGGGCCGTTTCCAGTCAAGTGGGTCAACGTCCCAAAGAATGATCCGGTATCCGAATTCGTCGTGAATCCAGCGTTTTTCGCGTGCCGTAATCGATCCGTAAGGTGGCCGAAGCAACGTGGGACGCATACCGGTGGCATTTTTGATTGCGTCATCGGTTCGCTGCAATTGGCTGCGAACGCCCTGGTCAGACATCTTGGCAAGGTTGGGATGTGACCAGCTGTGATTTCCAATTTCATGCCCTTCGCGGGCAGCTCGCGCGACGATCTCCGGATGTTCCGCGACGTTTTCGCCGATGACAAAGAATGTGACCCTAATATGACGCGCGGCCAGTAGATCGAGCAGTTTTGGGGTAAGGGTCGCGCTTGGTCCATCATCAAAGGTCATGGCAATGTAAGGTCCATCGACATGCACCGAATTAAACGTGATGCCTGATTCCTCCGCCGTGGGTGGATTATCTCGCCCTGCATCCTGCGTTGGAGATGTGGATTCGGCTCCGAGTCGAAGCGCGGCAATTAATGTCGCGAACCAAACGAGAAGCAAACGGTAAACAAACATGAGTACGAAAGTGACACACTCGACGCGTGTGTCTAGCGGAGGCCGCAGCTACGTAAGGCGTAGCCAACCGCGCGCGTAAAAAATGGATTGGCGAATTTTGCCCTCACGCCAAAATCAACCCCAAAAAGTCGGCGGCAATGCGCGTCTAACCCTTCCGCAATTTCTCTAGTTGCGCGATGAACGCCTCCGGCCCGCCAGGGAAGTAACCGTCAAAGTGCCACAGCTTCTGTCCGTCGCTATTGAGCACGACAATCGTGGGAAACCCGAGAACCTCGTACTGCTGCGCCAGTTCCAGATTCTGCTTTTTCACCTCGGCACTCTGGAGCTTCCGCCGAGGAAAATCGAGCTCTACGAGCACCAGATTGTCTCGTGCATAATCCTTAAACTGCGGTTGCGACAGAACCTCTCTATCGAACTTAATACACCAGCCACACCAGTCCGAACCGGTGAAATTGAGTAGAAGAAACTTGTTGGCCGCCTTAGCCTCCTCCTGCGCTTTCTTGTAATCGTTCAGCCAGCTAGAATCGGCACGCGCGAATTGCCCGAAGAGAAAAGCAGAGGCTGCGAGGACGAAAAGAATCAGACGATAGATTTTCACATCACCACCTTCGATGTAATTAGAGCCCTGCGCAAGAGCGGTACAGCGCACCGCCGATGCGGCTTCTTTCACCAAGCCCTTAAATAGCCCGGCGCAACAACGCCGGGCTATCAACCGATAAAATCTAACGCAGATGTTTCGAGACGAGCTTGGTCATCTCGAACATGCTCACCTGGCTCTTACCATTAAATACCGGCCGTAGTGAGTCGTCGGCGTTGATCATTGTTCTTTTCTTCTTGTCTTGGAGACCATGTTTCTTGATGTAGTTCCAGAGCTTCTTTGTAAGCTCGGAGCGTGGTAGCGGCTGCGACCCAACAACGGCAGCGAGCTTGTCATCAGGTTGGACCGGTCTCATGAAGGCGGGATTCGGTTTGCGCTTGGAAGTTTTCTTTTTGGTTTTCGGCATGGAGGCTGACTAACGTTTCGCTTGCAAGAGAGCAAGACTAAATTTGGGGCAAATCAAAAATTTTATTGTCCGGTCATCCGGCGCACGGCCAGAACGGTCATATCGTCCGGTGAACTAAGTCCAGCGGTATCCGGAGCTGTATGCGCTAAAACTCCCTTAAGCAACGTCTCGGCAGTGGGCGCGGAGTGATCCAGCATTTTCTCGAGCTGTTGGGGAGTCAAACGATGCCGTTCGTCTTTTGTCCAGCGAAAAAAACCGTCTGTGTAAAGAAGAAAAGCGTCCCCTGGCTCAAGATCAATCGCCGTTTCGACAAATTCCGGTTGTTCGATCAAGCCTAGCGGAGGTGCAATCGATGCGATCGATTCCGTCGTGCCGTTGTGGTGTGTCACCAAAAGCGGGGGGTGACCTGCGCCCACGACACTGGCGTTTCCAGTTGTAGGATTAAGTGCCACACACATTGCCGTCATGAAAGAGCGTGAGCCAAAAATGCTGCGAAAGTCGTGGTTCACGGCTTCCATAACACTGGCTGGCGTGTCCTGCTCGACATTGCCATGGTGGAAAAGAAGTTTGGCCAGCGTGGTAAGCAACGCGGCTGCAGCGCCGTGACCCGTTCCATCTGCTATCCAGAACAAGATCCGGCCGTCTTTCATCCGCAGCCAACCATACATATCGCCGCCCACTTGGATCACTGGGCGATAACAGGTTGCGACCTCCCAACCCGGCAGCGCCAGCGGTTTCTGGGGAATTAACGATTGCTGTGTTAAACGCGCAGCTTCCAGATCGCGCTCAAGATTGCGGCGCCAACTCTCCAATTCATCATTCTGCCGCTCCAATTGACGCCGCATCGAGCGGAGGCGAAGCTGCGTCTCAATCCGGGCCCGCAATACCGCGGCATTAACCGGTTTTGTCACAAAATCATCTGCGCCGGCCTGCAGACAAGATACCTCGCTTTCTTCACTTCCGTGGGCAGTCAACATAATGGTCGGAATTTGTGCGACTGCCGGATTTTGGTCCGAGCGAAGCCGTTCTAAAACTTCAGCGCCGTTTAGCCCCGGCATATCGAAATCAAGCAGCAGGAGCGAAGGTGGCGCGGCGTGAACTACCTCAAGAGCGTCAGAGCCGTCCTTGGACACGCGACACTTGTAACCAGCAGCGGTGAGCAACTGTGCCAGGACGCGGCGACTGATTGCATCATCATCCACGACCAAAATTTCTGCACGGGAATTGTCAGACATCTCTTCTTCCGATTCGGATGAAAGGCGCCCCGTCATTGTATTTCCCCCGGTCTTTCTCAAGACAAGCGCTGGGACTGCAGAAAAAAGTGATTTAATTCATTGGCAACGAATCCGACTGCAGATACGATTGCAACAGTCTTTCCACTTATGAAATTTTCATTGTCGCTTGCGCTCGTTGCGGCCTTCTTGCTCGCCTCATGCTCTGAAGAGCCGCCACCGCCAACCACCCGTCATAGAGCGGCGAGGTATCCCTCCAACCAGACCGCGGAATACCCCCCGGGGCAACAGCCCTTCAATCCAAATGGACCAGTTCAGCCCACCGGTCCGCCGCCATCAGAGGCGCCAGCAGCATCACCTCCTCCCACGGCTGCGCCGACAAAGATTGCAAAAGGAGATTATCCGTATGGGATTCCCGTCCCTGGCAAACCGCACCTGGTGGAGAGCCCTTATTCCCCTGGCAAATACATCGATGTGGAAGGATTCCCTCCGGGAACTGAAGTGAAGGATCCTTACACCGACAAGATCTTTCTTGTGCCGTAACAGGGTGCTGCCCCGATAATTTACCCCGT
>CATPBS010000070.1 GCA_955652715.1 uncultured Candidatus Udaeobacter sp. | reverse complement strand
CGCGATGAGCAATGGACGGTTTCGTACGGGCAGGTCAAGCGAGCTTCCGCGAGCTACTCGCCTAGAAACCGGCGGCCTGAGTTTTCCTCCATGCCGACGAGATTAAGCCCGTCGGGCGCGGATCCCCATTCATGCAAGTGATGAAATCGCCGCGACGCTCGTGTTGCACGGCGTGGTTTCCGCAAAGCGGGCACATGAGCAACGTCAGGCTCTATGCAGCCTTAGGCGCCCGCAGCCGCTGGCAACCACGCACACGATCGCGGTCGCCGATATTAAGACGGATCGTAGTAGCATCAGTGCATAGCCCCACGTAGGTTGCAGCCATCTAGCGACGGATGATGGTGCTTCGGGCGCACGCGAAGATCGGCGGGTGCGAA
The DNA here is from genome assembly GCA_955652715.1 of uncultured Candidatus Udaeobacter sp. Taxonomy (GTDB): domain Bacteria; phylum Verrucomicrobiota; class Verrucomicrobiia; order Chthoniobacterales; family UBA10450; genus Udaeobacter. The sequence continues at coordinate 2,306 of CATPBS010000070.1, read as the reverse complement.
CACCTGACCTACCGCCCGGGCTATCCGCGCGTAGGACTTCCCCGCCCAGCCCTGCGGAGCCCGCCACCGGGGACGCCGGCGCCGATCGCAAAAGACGGCGCGGCGTTCGCGCCCGGGGCGCAGCCTTCGAGTCAACCTGGGAATGTGAACCCCGTTCGACGACAACCGGACCAGCCGCCCCGCAATTTAACGATCTCTCTACTTCAGCGTCGCATTGGAACGCTCTCGACGATTAGCGGAGCCATCTCACGCACGGGCACGCGGTAACTAGCGTGAACCACTACCTGCCTTTCGAGGACTTGCCCGCGCTCAGGTCAGTCCTTAAGCCAGCCTTGAAGGGCTGCACGGGCCCGACCTACGCACGATGCTTCGGCGAACACCGAGCGGCTGACGAGGGAACGCGGAGTGGGCCTACATGAATTTTCGCATTCGTGCGATCTAATTCCCGCCTAACGATGTGAGCACGGGTGCCTTGGGCAGGTGCCAAGTAGGAGTGAAGCAAAAGCACCCGTCGGCTAGATCGATCCAAACCAATCATCATCTATACGTTGAAAGGGGAAGGGACGTGTCAGAAACTTCTTTTGGTGGTGTATCTAGCGCCGACCGTGTATCCGAGGCCGCGGCGAGTGGCCTGGGCAAGGTTAAACAGCAGGCGAGCGAATTGACGGATAAAGCGTCCAGCAAGATGGAGAACGCTCGCCAACCGGTCGCCGACAAATTACACGGAATCGCCGACAAATTACACGGAACCGCCGATGCCATTCGTGACAAGGTTGAGTCCGCGGGTGAGGGCGTTGGCGGCGTCGCTCAAAGCGCAGCGGACAAGCTTGAGGCGTCGGCGAGCTACCTCGAATCTCACAGTACCGCGCAAATGATGCAGGATCTGATCGCGATCGTGAAGAAACACCCAACGCAATCGCTGCTGCTCGGTGGCGCCGTCGGTTTCCTGTGCGTCCGCGCGTTCCGCAGCGACTGAGGGGATTCATATGGCGAACGCTGGGAACCGCCCCGTTTCGGCGGTCGTCGGCGATTCGGAAGATTTGCGGTGCGAACCCCAAACGGATTAGGAGAAGCAAGCATGGCCGATACCAAGGCAAGCCACTCGACGGCAGCCGCGAAGCCCGAAGATGCGATTGCCGCGTTGACCGCAGACCACAAAAAAGTCAAGGCGCTTTTCACGGAGTTTAAGAGACTCAAGGAGCAAGACGACGCGCAGGAGCAGAAGGCCGAACTCGTAAGCCGGATCTGTATGGAGCTCAAAGTCCATGCCGAAATTGAAGAAGAGGTATTTTATCCCGCCGTCCGTAAGCAGATCGATGATGAGGACTTGGTGGATGAAGCGCTGGTCGAGCACGCCAGCGCCAAAGAACTCATCGCGCAGTTAGAAGAGATGGACCCGGAGGACGATCTCTACGACGCGAAGGTCACCGTGTTGGGCGAGCAGATTGACCATCATGTGAAGGAGGAAGAGGGCGAGATGTTTCCGAAGGCGAAAAAGGCCAAGATAAACACGCCGGAGCTCGCGGCCCAGATGGCCGAGCGCAAGGCGGCAGTACAAACAGCGCTGGGCGAGGAAGATGACGGCGGTTCAAAAGCCGGCGCCCGAGGCAGCAAGCGTTCTCGAACCGATAAAGGCATGAGATCAAGTTAATTTGAGGCCGGCGTCCATCAGTAGTCCTGCCTCGCTTACGAGCGGCCGTTGCGCTGACGTACGGACACCGAATGAGCCTACAGATGTGTCGGTGTGTGTGGGATCTAATGGACCCTCATTGCGATAGCCGTCGCTTCGGACGCTCTCGCTCCCGCACTTACATTAGGAGCATCTTATGGCTGGTAGAAACACCGCCGTTTTTGGAATTTATCCCTCCGCCCAGCATGCTGACCGCGCAGTTGATTCACTGATCGCAGGCGGTTTTAGCAGCGAAGCTATTTCGGTACTTCTAGCGGATAGCCGCAGCACGAAAGAATTCGCACATGAAAAGGACACGAAGGCCCCCGAGGGCACGACCGTCGGGGCCACAACCGGCGGGGTCATTGGTGGAACGCTTGGGGTGCTCGCGGGCATTGGGGCGTTGGCTATCCCGGGGGTAGGTCCCTTCATAGCGGCGGGACCGATAATGGCAGGCTTGGCCGGGCTCGGCGTGGGCGGTGCTGTTGGTGGCCTTGTGGGCGCCTTGGTGGGCATGGGTATTCCTGAATACGAAGCGAAACGGTACGAGGGTCGCGTAAAAAATGGTGGAACCCTACTTTCTGTTCACTGCGACAACTCCGATCAGGTAAAGAGGGCCTAAGACATGCTCAAGGCT
>CATPBS010000069.1 GCA_955652715.1 uncultured Candidatus Udaeobacter sp. | reverse complement strand
GGGCAACCGCTCCGGTTGCCAACCGCAGCGAAAACAGGCGATGCGCCCGCCCTACAATTTCTCGACGATTTCGCGAAGAAGTTGCGGCCCGCGAAAAATTAATCCGGTGAAAAGCTGAACAAGTTGTGCGCAGGCCTGAAATTTCTCCTGCGCCGAGTCTGCGTCGCAAATTCCACCGGAAGCGATCACCGGAATTACGGACTTTGCAGCAATATTGCGCACCAGAGCGGTGGCTTTTTCATGCAGGGGCGCTCCGCTTAAGCCCCCTTCCTTATCGAGCTCCGGCGGAACTGACGAATGATCGAGTGTTGTGTTCGCCGCGATGATCCCTGCCACTCCGTTTTCTTCACATACCTCAAGGATCGCTTCCAAGTCGATCGGGGAGAGATCAGGCGAAATCTTGATGAGCACTGGCTTCGTCGCGGTGCCGGGCTCATTGCCAATCGCGTGCAGCAACTCCGAGAGTCTTCGAGGCTCCTGCAACTCACGCAACCCGGGCGTGTTGGGGGAGCTGACATTCAGCGTGATGTAATCGGCAAAATCCCGAAGCAATCGAAACGAGTAGAGACAATCGTCTGTAGCCTGTTCGAGCGGCGTTGCCCGGGATTTTCCGATGTTGATCCCGACTGGGACCGTCGGCCATCGTTTGCTCCTGCGCAGCCGGCGTAGCCGTTCCCCGATCGCGTCCGCACCGTCATTGTTAAAACCGAGACGATTGATCAACGCTTGTTGATCAGGCAATCGAAAGATGCGCGGCTTCGGATTTCCCGGCTGCGCTTTCGCAGTCACGGTTCCGATCTCGATGAAGCCGAAGCCGAGCGCTGCCCATGCGGGAAGAGCAACCCCGTTCTTATCCAATCCAGCCGCAAGTCCGATCGGATTTGGAAAGTTGAGGCCAAAGAGCGTTTTTGGTTTTGACGGAGCCCGGGGAAATGTGAGCGCGCGCAGCGCGAGATCAAAATGTGAAGCGCCGTGAAGCAACTCGATGGTGAGACGATGCGCAGTCTCCGGATCCAGCGAAAAGAGAAGCGGCCTAACAAGTCGCTCGTAACCGTTTCTCATGTGAACCGCCGCTTCAACACTTCAACCCGAACGCTTTCAGGGCTTTAAACGCGAGGGTTCTCATTTGCCGATGCAAAATTGACTGAAGACGGAGTCGAGAATCTGTTCCACATCGACCACGCCGATTACTTCGCCGAGAGCGCGCAACGCTTCATCGAGATCAATCGCGACGTATTCCGGCGATACTCCCTGGCCGAGAGCTGCCCGCGCCCGGTCACATGATTCCAAGGCGCGACGCAGGCAATCGCGATGACGAGTATTGATCGCGACTGCGCTTTCCGGTCTGAGATTTTGCTGCCTGATACGCGCCAGAATTTCCTTTTGCAGTTGGGGCAGTCCTTCTCCGGTTACGCAGGAAATCCGCAACGCCGTAAAGTTTTGCCAGTCGCTGGCCTCGGGCAAATCGCTTTTATTCAAGACGACAATTTCATTCGAGTCGCCGGCCCGGCCGTTAAAGTGCGCTGGCTTGGGCGCGTTGCGATCCGCGATGTGAAGACGCAGGTCTGCCAACTCCAGCGATTTTTCCGTGCGGGCGATCCCTTCGCTCTCCAGTTCGCTTTCTGAAGTGCGCAGGCCAGCAGTATCGAGCAACCGGACCGGCACACCGTCCAGATTGACCGTCTCTTCGATCGTGTCTCGAGTCGTGCCGTGGGTATCGCTGACGATCACTCGATCGTAACCAAGCAGGCGATTGAGCAAGCTCGACTTGCCGGCATTGGTGGCTCCATAAATGACCACGCGTACGCCTTCGCGCAGGACGCGACCCTGATCTGCGGTGGCGAGCAATGCGGCAATCTCTTCCCGAACGGACTCGAGCCGGGCACACAGTGTTTCGCCTTCATCGGGAGCAATACCTTCCTCTGGAAAATCGATTGAGGCGTTGATATGCGCCAGCAGCGCGATCAATTCATCGCGGATTTTCCTGATTTGATCGCCGAGCCTGCCTTCGAGTTGCTCAGTGGCGGAACGGAGCGCCAGATCGGTCCGTGCGCGAATCAAATCGATCACGGCCTCGGCTTGAGTGAGGTCCATTTTCCCGTTCAGAAAGGCGCGTTCAGTGAATTCGCCGGGCCGCGCCGCCCTCGCCCCGGCGCGCAGGCAGGCTTCCAGAACTTTCGCGCAAACAAGCGCGCCACCGTGACAACTGATCTCAATCAAATCTTCGCTCGTGTAACTGGCAGGTGCGCGATGAATTGAAAGCACTACTTGATCAATCAATTGATCTTCTGCGCTGAAAATTTCGCCAAGATGTTGAACGTGTGATGCAAATCGCGACGGCTTTTCTTTGCCGCGAAAAATTTTGTCTGCGATTTGGATCGCGTTCGCGCCGGAAATGCGGACCAACGCGATGGCGCCTTCACCTGGCGGCGTCGAGATTGCGGCAATCGTGTCAGAAACGGTCATGACTCTAGAATCCCAAATTGTAGGGCAACCGCCTCGGTTGCCAAATCGCACCGAATGCGCCGGCCTGATTCTCACGCCGGCGCCTCTAACATCTGCGGCGTGCTATTGCGCGCGCATGACATGTTTCAACGCCGCGATTAATTCCCTGTTCTGCTCCATCGTGCCCACTGAAATGCGGACCCATTCGGGCAAGCCATAGCCTTTGAGCGGGCGCACGATGACCTTGCGTCGCAGAAGTTTTTCGAACACCGCACAAGCGTCGCCGACATTTGCCATCACGAAGTTCGCGACGCCAGGCACGAACCGAATCTTCAGTTCGGCGAGTTGTTCCTGCAAATAAGCGCGACCTTCGTCGACTACGCGTTTTGTCTCGCGTAGGTGCGCATTATCCTCCAACGCCGCGAGCGCGCCCGCTTGCGCGATGCTGTTCACATTGAATGGCTGCCTAGTCCTGTGAAGCACGTCGATCACATCGGGCCGAGCAATGGCATAACCGATGCGCAGACCGGCGAGGCCGTGAATCTTCGAAAACGTCCGCAGAACGATGACGTGTCGTCCTTCGCGAACAAATCGAAGTGTATCGGGCGGATCATCAAGGAACTCGAAATAAGCTTCATCGAAAATGACAATGACTTTTTCCGGAACGCGCGACACGAAGCTGTCGATCGCGCGCTGCGGAATCAAAGTGCCGGTGGGATTGTTGGGATTGGGAATGAAAATGAGCCGCGTTTTTCGAGTAACCGCCTCCAGCATCGCCTCCAGATCCTGATGGTAACCCGGACTCGGTACCTCGATCATGCGCGCGCCAAACGAGGTGGCGATCAATTTGTAAACGACAAACGCGTATTCAGAGGCGATCACCTCATCCTGCCGTTCGGCGTCGAGAAACGCATGACCGAGAAATTCGAGCGCTTCATTTGATCCGTTGCCGAGAATTATGTTCTCAGGAGCGAGACCGAGCTTGGCTGCGATCGCTTTGCACAAGCAAAACCCACTTCCATCGGGATACAAGTGGGCGTTTTCCAGTGCCGCGCGCATGGCTTCAAGTGCTTTTGGAGAAGGGCCCAGCGGATTCTCATTCGACGCGAGCTTGATGATTCCGCCCGGCTCAACGCCGAGTTCGCGCGCTGTTTCCTCGATCGGTTTTCCCGGTTCGTAAACCGCAATGTCTCGCAGTTGCGGATTTGCCAGCTCCCAGATGGAAGTCATGCGCGAGAGATTAGGTGGAAGTTGGGAAGTTTCCAATTGATGCGTTTTCTAACCGCAATTATTGCTCTTGCTCTTACTCTTGCCCATGCTGCTCCTCGAAAGGCGATTTTTAAGAGAGTAAGAGTAAGACGAACATATGATCACTGGCGACGAATTCATTTACCTCGATAACAACGCCACCACGCCGCTCGATCCTGCGGTGCTCGAGGAAATACTGCCGTTTCTGACGAAGTATTACGGCAATCCTTCGAGCGGGTACGCCTTTGCTGCGCAGGCCAGAAAAGCTGTCGATCTGGCACGGGAACGGCTGGCAGCGTTACTCGGATGCGAGCCGTCGGAAATTGTTTTTACTAGTGGCGGAACGGAGTCCAATAATGCGGTAATTCATTCAGCGCTGCAGTTTGAGCCGCGCGGAAAACATGTCGTGACAACCGCCGTGGAACACAGCGCCGTCTTGCGTCCGTGCCAGGACTTCGAAAAACGCGGCTGCTTCGTGACATTTCTGGGCGTGGATCAACATGGTAATGTCGATCTTGCCGACTTGGAGGCTGCGATTCGCCCGGAGACCGCGCTCGTTTCAATGATGTGGGCAAATAATGAGACCGGCGTGCTGTATCCAGTCGAGAAAATCGCTGAAATTTGTCGCCAGAAAGGCGTGCTCTTTCACACCGACGCAGTGCAAGCGGTCGGGAAAATCCCAATTCACTTGCGCGACACGGCGATCAATTTTCTTTCCCTCTCCGGGCACAAATTTCATGGGCCAAAAGGCGCGGGCGCGCTTTATGTCAACCGGCGAACACGCCTTAGTCCATTGATCGCAGGCGGCGGCCAGGAAATTGGACGACGCGGCGGAACGGAAAACGTCGCGGCAATTGTCGGCCTTGGAAAAGCAGCCGAACTCGCCGTCAGATATCTCGAAGAGGGGAAATGCAGCATTCGCTCGATGCGCGATCGGTTTGAAAAAGCGATCCTTGAATCCGTAAGCGGCGCATCTGTGAACGGCGCCGGTGCGCTGCGGATCCCAACCACGTCGAGTTTGTCATTTGAAGGAATTGAATCGCCCGCCGCACTCCTGTTGCTGGATCGACATCGTATCTGTTGCTCGGCCGGGTCCGCCTGTCGAACTGGTTCGCAGGAAGCTTCGCACGTGTTGCGCGCAATGAATCCGAATGGCGACGGCGCCAGGCGCAGCCTCCGTTTTTCTTTTAGCCGGTTTAACACCGAAGCCGAAATGGATCGCGCGATCGAAGTCGTTCCGAAAGTAATCGACAAACTTCGTCAAACCGCGGCGCTCAGCCCGTAGCCACGGCTCTGTGAGCCGTTCATCTCGTTAAGGGCGAGTCTTTTCAACCGGCAACAGGCCGCTGGCTACACAAATGCGCAGCCTTGGCGGAGGCGGTGATTCGCGGCAGCAATTGTTCTTGCCAAGCC
>CATPBS010000068.1 GCA_955652715.1 uncultured Candidatus Udaeobacter sp. | reverse complement strand
GCCATGTGAACGCCGGTCCGAAGCGCAGGGAAATCATGTCGCGCGCGACAATCGATCGCATAATTGGTTGGCTGGCAAAGACTGACATCCCAATTGTCGATCTTACCGGCGGGGCGCCAGAAATGATTCCCGATTTTCGCTATTTCATTAAGCAAGTGAAATCGTTGCAACCGCAACGACACATCATCGACCGCTCCAATCTCACGATTCTGCTCGAGCTCGGTTACGACGACCTCGCCCCGTTTCTCGCAAGCAACAAGGTGGAGATCATTGCGTCGATGCCGTGTTATTCGCCGGAAAACGTAAACGCCCAACGCGGTGAAGGCGTTTTCGAAGGCAGCATTGCTGCTCTGCAACTGCTCAACTCGTTGGGCTACGCAATCGATCCGGACTTGCCGCTGCATCTTATTTACAATCCGGTCGGCGCGTTTTTGCCGCCGTCGCAAGCCGAGCTTGAGACCGATTACAAGCGCGAGCTCAAAAAGCATTTCGGAATTGTGTTTAATAACCTCTACACGCTTACGAATCTTCCGATCGGCCGGTTCGCCAGTTACCTGCGGCATAACAATAAATTGGATGAATACATGGAGCTGCTAATTCAGGCGTTTAACCCCGCAACCATTGATGGTTTGATGTGCCGCAATACCATCAGCGTGGGTTGGCGCGGAGAAGTTTACGATTGCGATTTTAATCAGCAGCTTGGAATGCAATGGAACAATGGCGCACCGATTTTTCTGTGGGAGGTCGAGCCGGAAAAAATTGAAAATCGCGAGATCATGACCGACAGTCATTGCTTTGGTTGCACCGCAGGTGCGGGCTCGAGTTGTGGCGGCGCGATCGTATGAAGGTAATTCGTGAGCCGGAACTTGTTCTCCGTTAGTTACTGCCGTTTAGAATCACTCCCAATGATTTCCGGCTGTACTACGTACGTATAGAACACATGCCGCCCTACTGTATGGCGCACCTCCCCCGCCCTGCCACTCGGGTAGCGCTGACGAATTCTCTCCTGGTACTGCTCGCTCCCTGGGAAGAACAGAAACGCCAGGCTCTTCCCGGCCACGGGACCCAGTGAGAGCTGTCCCAGTGGGTCGCGCATCGTGATGTATTCCTGTCCTCGGACAAGATACCGTGTTGTCTCGGGGTCGTAGGGATATGGCGACTTACCGGCGACGATAACGCGATGATCGGCTCCCAGTGAAGCCATGTACCGGCTTTGTATCGTCTGCACCTCGTACAGTCTCTGCGCAATCTTATAGCGCTCGTTTCTCAAACTCTCCGGGTTCGCGTAATACTTGTAGAAGTAGAAGTGAATATTCGCGTACCCTAATGTGACGAGTCCCACGACAACGACGGCGGTCGTTATCCATCTCCGCCTTCCTTGCAGCCATACCCCCCGCAGATCCGACCCATGCTCTAATCGGCACCGCAATCGCAGCGTAGAAGGCTGGGAAGGCTGGCGTCCAATGCGCCGGCATCGGAATGCGGCCGACACCCTGACCGTCGCCAAGCCTAGTCCGCCTAGCTTGAGCGCGCCTGCCACGATCACAAACCACAACGCCCGGAAGCGATACTGCAAACGCGAGCGGGCCCAGCCATATACCGCGCGCCGACCACCGCCAGGGCAAGCCCCTTGTGAGAGCAGTGTCAGGCATGCTCTTGTTAGTTTGCGCTAATTTGGTTCGATCCCCTCTAGCTTTTCGATACGACAACAACGTGAGCCGCCATCGGTATGACGAACTCGTTTCCTCTGGCACATCGCCTGACACCTTCTTCAACTGCAATGCGAATCGCCTCTAATTTTTCTGGCGACTGGCGCGCCAGAAGCCCGGCCGTGCGAACACCTGCGTCGCGTTCCGCTTCGAAAAAATAAGATGCAGTTGGAAGATGCCATTCCACGACACGCGTCTCATAGCTCATCGAGCTTCCATCAAAACCGGATTCGCCCAACACCTTTCGGCACTCTTCCCTTTGCCCGTACAAATAATGCGGCGGACCCTCTGGCAATCCCACAGCCAGGTCGGCGTATGCCTCGATCGCGTCGATAACGATCTTGGCGCCAGGATTTTCCTCTGGCCGGCCCAGACAGTGAAACCAAACCTTCCGCCTGATTTCAAAACGCGGCATGCTTCCGCACATGCCCGCTCAGGATCCGAGAGATGTAGCAAACCGAAGCTAATTAAAACCCGATCAAATCTGGCGTCTCCAAACGGCAGATCCTGAGCATCGCCCTGAACGAACGGAATATCCGGGAACATTTTTTTTGCGATGGCAACCATTTTTTCTGAGAAGTCGATTCCTGTTGGAACAGCGCCCAACTCTTTTACTGCGGCAGACACATAACCGGGCCCGCACGCCACATCCAAGACCGACATGGCTGGTGAGACTTGGGCAGCGCTGATTAGATGCGGAATAAACTGCCGTGTTAGCGACGACCACACCGAATCGTATTTGTCCGCGACGCCTTGCCAGCCCGCGTGCTCGAAGCGAGTAAATTTGTCCTTTGCCGTCTTCATCATGACGCGAAACTGTCTCGCTGTCGCGGCAACCGAACTACACTTCGCGTAAAGAAGCGGCTACAGTTACTCAAGAGGAAATTCGATTGGTTCTTCTTCCTCGCGTGGAACGAGCTTGTTTCGCTCGATAATTCGCGCGCACGTATTCCATCGCAACAACGCGTCGTCGTTCCCTGTAGGGCGGATCGCCTCGGCTTTTTCAAACCAATCCATCGCGTCACGGAAAAGGTCGTATGCTTGGAACCGGCAGCCTGGTGTGTGTTGAGCCAGCTTTGCCTTGGCGCGACGCTCAGCAAAAATTCCGGAGTAGTACGCGCGCTCGTATTCATCGCGAATTCGTCCAAGCAACTCTTTGATCTGTGTGTCGCTTACTCCATAGCCCTTTGTGAAACGATCGGTCAACGCCAGCAGTAGCGTGACGATTGCCTGTTGGTTCTGCGGATCGACGTGAAGAATGTCGAGGCAAATGCTCTCGGCCTCGCCCGGTTCGTTGAGCAAACGGTAACGCTCCGCTTTTTCCAGCGCAGCAGGGATTGCGTCTTTGTGCAGAGACTTTAGGTCGGCCATGCAGAATCGTGACTCGTTAAATCGTTACATCGTGAATCAACAGGAAAGCAAACCGAATTACGAATCTCGAGTTACGAACTACGATTCACGAATCTCGATTCTCGAATCGCTCTTCCTCTTCAACCAACGCCACAACCAGCCGAACGGATCGTAAAACTCATCCACTACGCGTTCCTTCAACGGAATTATGCCGTTGTCCGTGATCTGAATGTTCTCCGGGCAAACCTTGGTGCAGCACTTTGTGATGTTGCAGTAGCCGATCCCCTGCGTGTTTCGCAATTCTTCGATGCGATTTTCTGTATCGAGCGGATGCATCTCCAGCGCAGCGACGTGAATTAGAAAGCGCGGCCCAATGAACTTCTCGTGCATTTGATGATCGCGCAGCACGTGGCAAACGTCCTGACAAAGAAAACATTCGATGCATTTCCGGAATTCCTGCACACGATCAATATCCTCCTGCTGCATTCGCCAGGTTCCATCTGGCGCGTCGGGGGTTCGCGGCTTGAACGGCTTGATCTTTTTCTTCACGCGAAAATTCCACGAAACATCTGTGACCAAATCCTTGGTGACCGGAAAGGCCTTCATTGGCTCGACCGTCACCGGTTTTTCCAATGGCAACTCGCTCAGGCGCGTCATGCACATGAGCTTCGGCATACCGTTCACTTCCGCCGAGCAAGAGCCGCACTTTCCTGCTTTACAATTCCATCGACATGCGAGATCGCGCGCCTGCGTGGCCTGAATCTGCATCACCGCATCCAGCACAACCATGCCTTCGGCAATTTCAGTCGTATAATCCTGAAACTCTCCGCCCTTCGCGTCGCCGCGCCAGATTTTGAACGTGGCGGTTTTCATCCATTCTCCTCAATAACCCGCTTCAAATAATCCGGCACTTCCGGCAAAGGTTCCAGGCGCACTCGCATCGAGCCGTCCGCGGATTTTGACACGATCGTGTTCACTTTCGAAAAGCGCTCCTCTTTGTCAGGATAATCCTCGCGGAATTGCGCGCCGCGACTTTCTTTTCTCTCCAGCGCGGCGCGCGTGATAGCTTCCGAAACTGTCAGCAGATTTTCTAAATCGAGCGCGGTGTGCCAACCGGGATTGTACTCGCGATTGCCCGTGACTGCGGCTCGTTCAGCGCGTGTTTTGAAATCGCTGATCTTTTCCAAGGCTTCGCACATTTCGGTTTCGTCACGCACAATTCCAACTAGATCCTGCATCGTGTCCTGCAAATCCTTCTGAATCGTATAAGGGTTTTCACCATCGCTGCGGTCGAACACAGCAAGCGCGTCGCGCGCCACAGTGTCGAGTTCGTCTCTGTCGATCCTGCCGTGCTGATTTTCTCCGGCGAATTTCGCCGCAAATTCGCCGGCGCGTTTTCCAAACACCAAAAGATCGGATAGCGAATTGCCGCCGAGACGATTCGCGCCATTGATCCCTGCTGCGCACTCGCCCGCAGCAAACAGCCCGGGCAGACGCGACATTTGCGTGTCGGGATCAACGCGCGCGCCGCCCATGATGTAGTGGGTGGTTGGTCCAACCTCCATCGGTTGCTCTGTGATATCGATGTCGGCCAATTGTTTAAACTGATGATACATACTCGGGAGTTTTCGCTTAATGTGTTCGGCGGCATTGGGCATTTTTTGCTTGATCCACGAAATGTCGAGAAACACGCCGCCGTGCGGACTTCCCCTGCCCTCTTTGATCTCGCGCACAATGCAACGAGAGACGTGATCACGCGTTAGCAACTCGGGTGGACGGCGGGCGTCTTTGTGCCCCTGGCAATAGCGCCATCCTTCTTCTTCGTTATCAGCAGTCTGGGGTCGATAATTTTCTGGAATCGCGTCGAACATAAAACGTTTGCCATCTTTGTTGACCAGGATTCCGCCTTCGCCGCGCACGCCTTCGGTCACCAAGATTCCCATCACACTCGGGGGCCAAACCATTCCGGTGGGATGAAACTGAATGAACTCCATGTCGATGAGCTCAGCACCGGCCTCGTATGCAAGAGCATGTCCATCTCCAGTGTATTCCCAGCTGTTACTGGTGATTTTGTATGCGCGACCGATCCCGCCCGTGGCCAGCACCACTGCTTTAGCCCGGAAGATTTTGAAACGTCCCCTCTCGCGCTCGTACCCAAAAGCGCCAACCACGCGGTCGCCATCTTTGAGCAGGGAAAGAATCGTGTGCTCCATGTGCACATCGATTCCTTGATGGATGCCGTGGTCTTGCAGCGTGCGGATCATCTCTAAACCGGTGCGATCGCCTACGTGAGCGAGCCGCGGATATTTGTGGCCGCCGAAATGTCTTTGCAGAATCCGCCCGTCTTTGGTGCGATCGAAAACGGCGCCCCATGCTTCGAGCTCGCGCACCCGATCGGGCGCTTCCTTCGCGTGCAACTCGGCCATGCGCCATTGATTCACATATTGGCCGCCGCGCATCGTATCGGCGAAATGCACTTTCCAATTGTCGCGCTCATCAACATTCGCCAGAGCAGCCGCGATTCCGCCCTCGGCCATCACAGTGTGCGCCTTGCCTAACAAGGATTTGCAAACGAGTCCGACGCGAACGCCCGCAGCCGAAGCTTCAATCGCGGAACGCAAGCCTGCTCCTCCTGCGCCAATGACCAACACGTCGTGCTCGAAAGTTTCGTAATCAGCCATGCGTTGGTTGAGCGTTAAACATCGCACTTCTAAATGCGATCTTAAATCCGCTCAACCGTGTATGACGCACAAAGAGGTGCGAGCATGGCCATCGTGCACAAAAGCATTTAGGCAGGGATGATCCTCAATTCGAGGACGATTTCGTTATTGGACGAGTGAAGCTCCTCTAAGAAATTGACGAAGCGCAGCCCAAACGGTGCTGAGATGCGTTATCTTAACAGATGAACGAAACCGAACTTGATGACCGCGGAACCTTACGAAACTGCGAACGGTGCGGGCGGCGTAATCGGATGCGATACGAGGGACTTGGACAAACTTTTCATTGCGCCCAGTGCAAGAACGAGCTGCCGCCATTGAATGAGCCGGTAGATGCGCGAAGCGATCTCGTGTTCGACGCGCTAATAAGTCGCTCAAAGTTGCCTGTGCTGGTCGATTTCTGGGCGCCATGGTGCGGCCCGTGCAAAATGGTTGCGCCGGAGTTCCGGAAAGTGGCGCGAGAAACAGCCGGTCAATTCGTTCTGGCGAAGGTAAACACCGAAGAGGTTCCGAGCCTGGCTGCTCGTTTTCGTGTCACGGCGATTCCGACGATGGTGTTGTTTGAGAACGGGTTGGAAGTGGCGCGTCAAGCAGGGGCGATGCCGGCGCCGGCGATCCGAAAATTTATCGAGCAAGCGCGGGTCACTCGAAAATAGAGAAATAAACATTCCTAAGTCCCAGGTTTGTCCGCCACCGCTGCAAGACGGGAAAACACCATCGAGGTGAATCTACAGGACCTGGAGCAGTGTTTTAACACCATGGGTCCTTCGCGATTTCATGGGCGGCGAGGTCATCCGGCGTTTGGGCAGAGAAATCCTTACCCCGGCGGCGGCGCGCGCTTAATCGCGAACTAATCTCTAATCAGAGAAGGCGGACATCGTGCCAGATGCCGGTTGCGCATAATCGTACGTATAAATCTGAAAAGCCGACCCAGAACAAGCTCAGCCAAGCCCAGAGCATGTGGCGTTGATTAAAGCATGTTACGCAAGAGTAGGCGCGATAACACGTTGTCGATTTTGAGAATTGATCGAGAAAGCCACCGGCCAAGTGGCGCAGTGAATGGCAACCAAACGTGTAACCACTAAGCAAAATCACATTGATCGTGAGCACAATTGTCCCAATGCCAATTCCAAATCCATCTGAAAACCAGAGCGCCTTCCAAACGTCGATTGAAAGGATGACCAGAAAGACGAGGGCGAGATAAAGAAAGTATCGATGCACATTCTGCATGATGAGCGGGAAGGAACGCTCGCCCCAGTAGCTGTTCCGCGGCTCGCCCACCGTGCACGCAAGGGGATCGGCCCAGAATGCTTTGTAGTATGCGCCGCGGTAGTAGTAACAGGTAACCCGAAATCCGGCTGGCGCCCAAAGGACAAGCAGCGCGGGAGAGAAAATAAGCCAGGCTGGCCACCAATTGGGTTTCGGCCCAAACCAGCTGTGAGGTGATTCACCGAAAATTTCCGGCGAATAAAACGGGGAGATGTAATTGCCAAAGAAATAATTTTGTCCCTGAAATGCCGCCCAAGTTGAATAGATAATAAAAACCGACAACCCGAAGAAGACCAGGAGCGGCTGAGTCCACCAGACGTCGGCGCGCATCGTTTGGCCAAATGATCGGCGTTCTAGCCCTGGCGCTTCAATCATTCGCTGTCGGCTCCTTCCAGCGGCAGTTTCGCCTTTTTCCACGCTTCCCAACTGCCCGGAACATTCCAAATCTCGTTAAATCCTTGCCGCTTTAAAATGCTCGTGGCGATGCTGGCGCGATAGCCGCTTCCACAGTAAACCGCCGTCGGTTTGTTGCGATCAAGTTCACCCATTCGTTTGCCAAGCTCCGGTACAAAAATGTGTCGCGCGCCAGCCACGCGACCCTTTTTCCATTCACCGGGCGACCGCACATCGACCACCTGCAACGAAGACTTTCGCTCATTCAGCTCGTGCACGCTCATCTGACCGATTCTTTCCAGCGGAAATCCCGCTGCATCCCAAGCTTTCATTCCGCCAATCAAATAACCGCCGAATTTCGTGTATCCGGTTCGCACAAACAAACGCACGATTCTTTCAAGATCGTCGTCATCTTCGAGCACCAGGAGAATCGGCTTTTGCGGATCGAGCATCCATCCTGCCCAAATCGAGAGAATCGGCGTGCCGCCGATGTTGAGCGCGCCAGCGATATGGCCGCCACCGAATGCGAGCATGTTGCGCAGATCAACAAGGATGCCAGTCTTTTTTTCGACCGCTTCTTTGAATGCCTTGGGAGGAAGAGCGGGAACGCGTGGAAGATTTCCGAGCACTCTCGGGCCTTCCGCGTTCACTTTTTTCATGACCGGATAGTAATGTGGGACCGGCGGCGCGGTTTTGATTGCATAGTCGCTGAAGCTTTTCGCGTCAGTAAATTGCAAAAACTTATTAAATTTCCGCTCGTAACCGATCGTGCTGCTCAGCCGTGCGCCAATGTCCGCGCCGCACGGCGAGCCGGCGCCGTGATTGGGGTAGATCATCACGTGGTCAGGAAGGTTGAGATAAAAATCACGCAGCGTATGGAATTGTTGTTCGGCGAGTTGCTTCGTGTGTTTCTCGCCTAACAAATCTGGGCGTCCGGCAGAAGAAACAAAAAGCGAATCACCCGTGAGCACCGCCCACGGTTCGTCGGGATGATCTGCTTCAGCCAAAAGATACGACATGTGCTCTGGCGTATGGCCTGGAGTATGCCGCGCCGTCACCAACACTTCGCCAAATGTGAAACGGTCGCCATCCTTTATCTTCTCGGGGTCAAAACCGTATTCTGCCCCGCCTTCTCCGCTGGCATAAATCTTCGCCGATTCAAGTCGCGCGCAAAGCTCGCGCGAACCACTCACCAGATCGGCGTGAATATGCGTCTCAAAAATGTGCGTGATCGCCACGCCGGCTTCGCGCGCCGCCTCGATGTAAACATCGCAGTCGGCGCGAGGGTCAAAAACTGCTCCCACCCCTTCGTCATCATCGCCGATCAGATAAGAAAGCTCAGCGATACCCGCGGTTTGGATCGTCTTAAACACCAGCGACATCGCCGAGATTTAACGCGAAGCAGCGGCGAACTTCAACAAGATCGACATCTTCACTTTAACGGCGATCTCTGATCGTCGTGTCGCTTTAGCTCCGCGGTCGCCGACCGCCGCTACAGTTTCACTTCAACCTCAACCGGCAATAAATGATTGATCATGTAAGTGCCGCGATCGCGGTCGCGCTGTGTTGGTTGGGTTCGGCCTAGTGAATCAGTCGCGCGAGCGATTAGGGTTTGTTTTCCTGGCGCGGCGGGCGTTTGCCAATTGAATTCCCAAAGCCGCCATGCGTTTGGTTCCGATTCACTGCGCAGTTTCGCCTCCGTCCATGTCGTGCCACCGTCCGTGCTCAGTTCCACCTTGGTGATTTCGCCATCGCTCGTCCATGCGGCACCGTGAACACGCACGCTGGAATTTGCCGGAACAACGCCGCCTTGAGCCGGCTTCGCAATTTGCGCTTTGACTAGCATTTCGGTCAGCGGCGTCCGCTCAGCGATTTTTCCTCGCCTCTTCCAGTAGGCGTAATCGATCGTCTGATAAT
>CATPBS010000067.1 GCA_955652715.1 uncultured Candidatus Udaeobacter sp. | reverse complement strand
TGAATATCAAGCGTCTGCGCTACAGGTTGGATCTCCGCGCCATCCGCAGACACGACGTGCAGCCGCAGTTTCCCGCCCCGTCGCAGCACAATTGTTGCCCGGCGCCCATCCGGCGAAACCGCAGGCGGCTCCAACAGTCTGCCATCGCCGCTCTTCCAAATCTCCAGCGCCTGCCCATTCTCGTAACGCCAGAGGCTGTCACTAGACAAATAGAACAAAGACGCTGCCCCGAAGCGCGGCGTCATGGGGTTCACGCTCGACAACGGAAAGGGCTTTACATCACGTTCCTCGGCGGGTCGATCGAGAATCGGCACACTCCAAAGGCTCGCGGCAGGATTAGAAACGGTGGCAACCAGGCGACGACCGTCGGCGCTAGCTGCCACCGATGTATATTTTTCCAGACCGAAGCTGACGCGATGCGGCACCTTACGCTCTACATCTACTGACCAGAGCCACGGCCCCGAGCCGTCTTGATCGTGCGCCACGTAAAGCACTGTGCGGTTGTCGATCGGCGCAGGGGAGGCCACGTCGCTTTTGTGCCGCGTCAAACGTTCGGGCGATCCGCCGGCGGCGGCGATGCGCCAGAGATCCATCTCCTCAGCGGTGCCGGAATAACTCACGAAGTAGATCCATTGGCCGTCTAAAGACCAGGTCAGGAAGTGGTTGTGCCAACCTGCATAAGAACCGGAGAAAATCCGACGTGGGCTCGCCCCGGATCGATCCGCTACGAACAGCGGATCACCGTCTTCAGTTGTGTGATATACGATGCGCGTGCCGTCGGCGGACCAGGCTATCTCGACAACGTTGTCGGTAAGAAAAGCCCGGAATGCGCCGCCCATCAATGGCACGAGCTGCAACCGTTCGGGCCCCAGTAGCCAGACTTGCGACCCATCGCCAGAAAATCCCATCGTCCGCATCGGGTAGGGCTCTTCGTCGACTTTGCCCTGGGTGAGATTGAGAAAGCGACCAGTACCAACCTGGCTGAGCCAGACATCAAACGGCCCGTCCCGATCAGCACGAAAGGCGACCCACTTGCCGTCAGGCGAAACGGCGGCGGCGTGCTCGGAACCATCGAAATTGGTGAATCGAGTGAACGTGGCATTAGCGAGTGGGTTCTCCGGGACAACTCGTGGTCGGGTGGTCTCCCACAGACCCACTGCGACAGCTAACCCCGCGACCGCGACCCATGGCAGCAATCTGCCACGCGCTTTAGCCACGGCCGCTGGCGCCAGTGCGGCGACCTTCTGCCGTGTCGCTCGGCGCAGGTCCACGACCATGTCGCTCATCGTCTGGTAACGGTCCAACAGCTCCTTCTCCAACGCTTTCTCCACGAGCATTCGCAGCGCCCATGGAACTTCCTCAGTAAGTGGGTCCGGCGAGCGATGAATAACCGCCTGCAACACCTCTAAATCTGATGCACCCGTGAACGGTCGGCGCCCCGAAAACATCTCATACAACACCACGCCGAAGGAAAAAATGTCGCTGCGGGCGTCCATCGGGTGGCCCGAGGCCTGCTCCGGCGACATGTACGCTATGGTTCCTGCGATCACTCCGGGCTTTGTGCTACGTGCTGTAAGCGTTGCGGTTCCCTCCTTTGGTGTTTCAGAGTTTTCGAGTTTCGCCAAACCGAAATCGGCCAGCTTGGCGTAGCCGTTAGTCGACACCAAAATATTCTCGGGTTTGATGTCGCGATGTAAGATGCCAGCGGCGTGCGCTCTAGCTAAACCGTCGGCCACACCCATCAGCAGATCGACAAGTTGCCGCCAGCTGAGTTTATGAGCACGCAACCAGTTTCGGAGCGTTCCTCCGTCGACGAATTCGGTAACTAAATACTCTGCGCCTTCAAACTCGCCGGCATCGTACACGCTCAGAATATGCGGGTGGTTAAGGGATGAAGCTATCTGTGCCTCGCGCTGGAAGCGGCGGCGGGCAGTCGCATCGGCGACTTCGCTGGAGAGAAACTTGATAGCGACCGGCCGATTCAGCTTCATGTCTTCGGCTTTGTACACCACCCCCATGCCTCCGCCTCCGAGTTTTTCCACAATCCGGTAGGACGAGATTGTTTTTCCAATCATGGCGTCCGGTAATGAATGCGGCCGGGCCTGCTCTTGAGCGAGTGCTTTGGCCGCGATTTGCAGCGCAGGGGATTCTATGAAAGCTTCGGCTTCGTCCTTATAGGCGAGCAGGGATTCGACCTGGCGACGCAGGGCTTCGTCCCCGGCGCACGCTTCTTTGAGAAACGCAGCGCGTTCGCTTTCTTCATGCTCCAGGGCCGCCCGAAGCAACGGCTCAAGTTTACGCCAGCCTTCGGGTCGCATTACGCTTCTCCGCGTGCAGTTCCTGCAGGAGCCAAATTTTGGCCAGCTTCCAGTCCCGCATGACGGTCTCGGGCGAAACCTTCAGGACTTCGGCAGTTTCCTCCACACTCAATCCGCCAAAGAAGCGGAGTTCAACTACGTGGCTTTTTCTTGCGTCTAGCGCTGCGAGAGCAGCCAGCGCATCATCGAGCGCAAGCAGGTCAACGCTTTGTTCCTGAGAGACTGGTGGAGCTTGAGCTTCATCAAGCGATAGCCGGTCGACTCCGGCCTTACGTTTAAGCGAACGGCGCGAACGTGCGAAGTCAATCAGAATGCGGCGCATCAGTTGAGCGGAGACAGCGAAGAAATGCGCGCGGTTCTGCCAGTTCAACTGGCTAGCATCAATCAGTTTGAGGTAGGCCTCATTGATCAGGGCAGTGGTTTGCAGCGTGTGGC
>CATPBS010000066.1 GCA_955652715.1 uncultured Candidatus Udaeobacter sp. | reverse complement strand
GCATCAGCCGCGCTGCCGCCATTGCCGAAGAGCAAAAGCTTGCCTCCCGCAGCCAGGCAATCGCTAATCAAAAGGGCGGCCTCGACAATCTGGCGACCGCAGTTGCCGGCGACTTTTAGCCGCAGGTCCGCTCCCTCCCGCAGGGAAGCTGCCACATGCGCCTCTGCCTTTTCGAAGTTCACCTCGTTATTCAGCCGTTCGCGACTCAAGAAAGGGGTAGCCATCGATACACTCAACGAGCGCTGACAACCAACGCGTCCAACTGCGCCATGACCGCATCCATCACTTTCTCAGCACTGATTGCGGTGGTCGCGCGTCGATCGTAGCCGCGCTTATAGAAAAACCTTTCCAAAAGGGGCGAGACAATTTTTTCCTGCAATCCGTACTCGTATATTTCCCGGTAGGTTTGTTATGGAGTTGGTATAGGCGTCGGAGTGCCCTGAGGGATGCTATTGAACGGCGATCGTTCGCACAACACTAACTTGTATCAGAGGAAACTCAGCGAGTCTGCCACCAACGCCGAAAACTGCTGTTGATTTGCTCTTCGACATTGCGAAGGCAATTGGCAACCGCGAAAACATTACTTTGGGTAATGGTGGCCGGTTGATCACCTGGCAGAGTCTTCCCCAGGGGTTCATCGGCTCCTGCTCCGACACGACGACTCTGTCATTTGAATAGGATATGGGAAATAGTCCGCTCACACAAAAGCGTGCTGATACATACCCAAGACCGACGACAGCAATTTTCATTTTGGATAGGTTAGAGATTGGTGTTAAAAGAGATTGACTCAGAGCTTGGACTGGCGTGGCGCTTCCGTGGGTCCGGAACGGCGCGCGGCCATCGCATCGAGATCGAGCGGTGCAGGAAGTAAGCAATGCCGGGGCACGTTGGATTTGCCATGACTGAAGCTGAGAAGCTCACCTCCGAGCCAGCGTGACCTCGGGAAGTTGATTCGCAATAAAGCGTCCGATTTCAAGTGAGGCCGTCGCTGCCGGCGAGGGCGCGTTGCACACGTGAATCGAATTCTTCCCGTTCACTATCAGGAAGTCGTCCACCAGTTTCCCATCGGGCATCACCGCTTGCGCCCGGACTCCGGAATGCGTCGGAACCAAGTCATCTTCAGTTACTTCAGGGATGAGTTGTTGAAGACTCTTCACGAACGCCCGTTTGCTCACGGAGCGCACCATCTCCATCATGCCATCTCGGTAATACTTCCGCGCCAGCTTCCAGAAACCCGGGAACGTGAGGGTCTCAAACAAATCTGCACCGTTGATGTCCGTCCTGCAATAGCCTTCCCGTTTGAAGGCGAGCACGGCGTTGGGTCCGGCATGGACCGAGTCATCAATCATGCGCGTAAAATGAACACCTAGGAATGGAAAATCGGGATCGGGCACTGGGTAAATCAAGCTCTTCACGAGATGCCGCCTTTCGGGCACCAACTCGTAGTACTCGCCACGGAACGGGACGATTTTCGCACCCGGATCGAGGCCGCTAAAGCGGGCCACGCGATCGCTAAACAGGCCGGCGCAATTAATAACGAATCCGGCCTCAAACTCTCCGTGAGGTGTTTCGATGACTTGAATCCCATTCACGTCGCGCAAGCGGTCAACGCGCGTGCCCGTTTGTACCGTTCCGCCCTGTGATTTAATCAGTTCAACATATTTCGCAGAAACCTCCCGGTAGTTGACGATTCCCGTTGACGGAACTTTGATGCCAGCGAGGCAGCGCACGTGCGGCTCTATTTCCTGCACTTGTTCGGGCGCGAGCCGCTCAACGGCGAGCCCGTGATCGAGGCCGCGTTGAAACAGGCTGTCGAGGAGCGGAAGTTCCGACGCTTTGGTGGCAACGATCAGCTTTCCGCAGACTTCATGCTTGATCCCGTGCTCGCAGCAAAACTCGACCATTGAGCGGTTGCCTTCCCGGGCGAACCTGGCTTTCAGACTTCCGGGCTTGTAATAAATACCTGAATGGATGACACCGCTGTTTCGGCCAGTCTGGTGTTGCGCAAGATCCTGCTCCTTTTCCAGGACGAGGATGCTCGCCTTGGGATGCTTATTGCCCACGGCCATAGCCGTCGCCAGTCCCACGATTCCACCTCCGATGATTACATGCTCATGCATAGCAGTGGACGCAGAAAACTTGCCGGTCTCTTTGAATTCCGCAATGGCATCGGAGGTGATGTGCTTAATATAGCTTCGACCCTGATTCAGCGCTTCCACTTTCTCGGAATCGATGCCCCGCCCCACCATTTGCACACCCGAGCGTGCAAATTGGAGCGACAGGGGAAGACCGACATACCCAAGACCGACGACACAGAGTCGGCCCAGTTTTCTAGCGATCATAGCTCATAACGACAGATCAAGCCGCCGGCTATGTCCGGAGCGTAGGCGGACGTTCCGGATGAAACAAAGCTTTTCTACCGCGCAAATCACGTTTTGGGCCGGACGGATAGAAAAGGAATCTGGCATGTAGATAGGTAATTGCTTCACTGGCGACATCTTTGACGCCTTCGCTGTAGCGCCACCAATATTTGGGATCGTAGTCAGGATTTGGCACGACATTAATTCCTACCGATGTTTCAGGACAAAGAGCTTTCTCAAAGAGAAGACGAGTGCGGCGTGCGTGCAGGTTCTCGGTTATCACATTGACGCTATGGACGGACATGTTGTGTTTGCGAAACCAGTTCCGAAGCGCAATGGCTAAACTGTAGGTTCTGTCGCGATCCATGACGCGCGAAGGAACCATCTGCACGGATTCGACGGGAAGACCGGACTTCTTCAACAGATCGGCCCCCACGCTGGCCGAGGTATTGTAGTCGTTCGTATAGCCACGGGTTCCCTCGACCGGGTCGCCCGTCGCGAACACTCGTTTGATAAGAGTTAGTTTGGAATTCTTGGACCGCTGCGCCGATTGCATATTCATGTATCCAGTCTTCGACAACGAGAACATTTGCATCCACGCGATGTGTTACCGCCAGGAACGGGTAAACACGAAACCAAAATAAAAAGAAAGTCAGAACAATTACTGCGAGAACAATCAACCATCCACGCCACGACAACCCCCAACGTTCTTTCCGGATAAGGGTTCGCCAAGGCTTCTGGCGCCGCTGAGTATAAACAGGCGCCGCTTTCAACACTTTGTTCATCATATTCAAGAACGAATTCAAGCAGACCCGCTGCGACGAGAAGATCAGCGGCGCGCCCTAATCTGCTGGTAATGGATTCTCAGATTGCTCAGCGATGTCTGACACTGGGAAAGCAATCGAGCGGTTCAGCACTCACAGAAGAGGCATATTTCGCACAGACCTGCTTGTAGTCTGCGATGCCTGTGGTCGGGACTTCGAGAGGCCGGCCAGTGAGCGCACATGCGGGCTCGTCATCCACGTTCGGCTTACACGCGAGACCGAGAAGGAGAACCTTGGAGCCGTGGAGAGCTTTTCGTTGAGAATTGAGCTTCCCGCAATATCCCGACAATTTGTTCGCGCTGAATCGACTCTTCTTCATTTTGTTCTGCTCCTAGTTTTGAAGCAGAACTACATTTATGTCATGTCCACTTTTTGGGGGTC
>CATPBS010000065.1 GCA_955652715.1 uncultured Candidatus Udaeobacter sp. | reverse complement strand
GGCTTTTGCTGCGGTGGCGATTTCTCGTGCACGAACCACTTGTTCCCGGGTCGGGAGCAACGCCGCGCGATTGAGAAAGGCCCATCCATAAAACTGCACGTTGGCCAGCTCGACTCGCTCGGCCCCGAGCGTTTCCGCGAGATCAATGATTTGCGGCAGGCGATCGATGTTGCGCCTGTGAATGACAAAATTCAGACTGAGCAGGATCCCGGCTGCGCGAATTCTTGCGGCGATATCCAGCTTGCGCTGATGCGCTCGAGCGCGCGCGATTTCGTCTGCGAGATCGGCGCTGTCCGATTGAAAACTTAGCTGGACGGAATCGAGTCCTGCATCGCGCAACGCGCACAAGCGATCATCATCTAACCCGATGCCGCTGGTGATTAGGTTCGTGTAAAGGTTTGTCTCGCGCGCGGCGCGAACAAGCTCGGCCAGATCACGGCGGACGAGTGGTTCGCCTCCGGAAAAACCAATTTGCAAGATGCCGAGCGCGGCAGCTTCACGCATTACGCGTTTCCATTCGTCGGTGGAAAGCTCTGCCGTAACTGCTGTAGCGTCGGTTATTGTAGGGCGGGCGCTCCGCCTGCCAGGTTTTGGACTGGCAACCGATGCGGTTGCCCTACAATCGTGCGTCGGATTTGAGCAGTACGGACAATGCAACGGACACCGATAAGTAAGTTCGGCGAGCAATGCGTATGGACGCGGCGCGTTCATCCGAGTTGCTGTAGTCCCGCTACGGCGGGATGATGCCGGTTCGTTGGGCGGTTCGTTGGGCGGTTCGTTAGGCCGGGATCAGCGACCCCGGCTACAGTTCGTGCGGTCATGTCAGTTCGATCAGCTTGCGTCGTTGCAGATCGGCAAGGGTTTCGCGCACATCGGCGGCAAGCGCGGCAACATCGGAGTCGTATTCTTCGGCTAAAGCCTGCACGATCTCTTTCAATGTTCGCCCATCGCAGCGGGCAAGAATTTCGTGCGCGGTTTCATTCAATTCCAGGATGCCTTCTGGGAAAAGCAAAACGCTTTGGCCGCTCGCGGAATCGGTTTGTAACCGGACTCCTTTCGCGAGGCGCGGCTGAGCGGCATCAGCAATTTTCGCCATAGGCGTGATGAATGGCATCGAGCATAGACCAGAGCACATCGCATTTAAACTCAAGCGCGCGCACGGCCTCGCGCTGGAGCTTGGGAGTATTGCAATATTCCAGCGTGATCGCGAGCGCCTCGTCAGAATCCCGCTGCGCCTGCGTGGTGCGACGCCGGAAATAATCAAGGCCGCCCGGGTCGATCCACGCATAAAACTTTTCGAATGCCGCAAGGCGGGTCGCCATCAGATCAGGCGCGAACAATTCGGTAAGCGATGACGCGATAGCGATCGGCCACGGCTGAGAGCGCGCGAAATTCACGTACGCATCCACAGCGAAACGAACTCCGGGTTGCAGATGCCGATCTTCGATGAGCTCGTCTCGTGACAATCCGCACGCTTCACCGAGACGCAGCCATGCTTCGATGCCGCCTTCATCTCTCGCGGTGCCGTCATGATCGAGAATACGCTGAATCCAGACTCGGCGCACCTCGGGCACCGGGCAGTTCGAGACAATAGCGGCGTCTTTGACCGGGATGTTTCGCTGGTAATAGAAACGATTGGCCACCCAACCGCGCACTGCTTCCGGCGAAAGCCGGCCTTCGTTCATGGCGACGTGGCATGGGTGTTTATCGTGGTAAGCGCGCGCGCCGATTGTGCGCAAGTTTTGGACGAAAGTTTCGCGGTCCCAAAGTCCGGTGGTCATAAGACGATTTCTAATCCGTCGCGCGCGATCTCGATTCCAGCCCGCTCGACTTGTGCACGTTCTGGACTGCCAGGCATCAGAATCGGGTTCGTGTTGTTTATGTGCGTGTAAATCTTCCGTCGCGCCGGCGATTGCCGCAACACCTCAAAGCTGCCGTCGCTGATGGGCAAATGATTCATCTCTCGCGCGCCGCGGGCGCTCGGCCGCACCAGACTAAGTTCGCCGTCACTCCAGAATGTGCCGTCAAACACGACGACATCCGAAGCATTCACTGCATCGCGCAATTTGTCGGTTAGTTCACCTACACCGGGCGCGAACAGCGCAGTTGCTCCGGACGTGTCGTCACGGAATTGAAACGCGACGCTCCTGGGCAATTCGATCGCTCGAAAACCGATGCTGCCACCCAACAATTGAAAGTCAGCGCTGATCTTTCGCCATTCGATTCCGCAGAATCGTGCGAGGACGCTATCGATCCAGGCGAGCGCTTTTCGCGTCTCATCAGTTGCGTAAACGACCAGCGGCTTCTCCTGTTCCCGCAACAGCAATAAACCGAGCGCGTGATCGATGTCGGCATTAGTCAAAAAAACGCCTGCGACCGAACTGTTGCGGAGCGAGTCATGGCGCGGTTGCAATCGCGGCATGCTTTCGATTTGCCGAGGCAAGTCGGGCGACGCATTGATCAAGAACCAGCGTTGAACGTCTTCCGAGTCACCACTGATAGCGATACTGGATTGCGTCTGCGGAGCAATTTTTCCCGTCCGCGCAGCGACGCAGTTCGCACATGCACAGTTCCACTGCGGCAAGCCACCGCCGGCTGCGCTCCCGAGAATGTGGATGCGAATCAACCGGAGTTTGGCAGTAATTAGTCCCGTTCGATCAGACCGCGCCAGCGTAACAGGTGCACTCAAAAAAGATCGGCACCGTTTTCAACATCGGTTTGATCCACCGCTTTTTAGTTCGTCTCATGAGTCCGATAGGTGTCATAGGTGTATGAGTCATATGGGTCAAATTATTTTTTGATAAAGCTGATATCGCCGCTGCGTTCCACGCGTGCGAGTCGAACTTTCGAAAGGTCATCGATGTTTGCGTCAAGACGCATATCCTCCTCCAGATCGTGCACCGAGATATGGTTGCGCCGCATCACGCGAAGATCGCATTCTCCGTCGCGCACGATGGTCTCGGGTCGGCCTTTGACAAAGATTCCAAACCTATGGGAATGGAATGCCAGATAGGCGAAGAGCCGGTGGAGTAACACCAGAATAGCGCCTCCGCCGATTGTGGCGAAGAAAGGCGCCGAGCCGTTGATGGCGCGTGAAAGCACGGCGGCGAGAATGACCAGCAGAATTGCGTCGAACGGAGTCTTACGCGCGAGCGAGCGCTTATGCCCGAGCCGGACTGCGATCAATGTCGCAAGGAAGACGATGATTCCACGCAGAGAGATTTGAACAAACGTTAAGTCTTTCGGCTCCACGCCCAAACCGAGGACAGTTTCAAAAGAGTTCCAGAGTGCATTCATAGGTAAGATTGTATCGCGGCAGAAAACTTTGTCGCGCGCATGTCCGTTCTTGGAGCCGCGCTTGCACGAGAAACCATCGCGTGGCATAAGACGACCGCTCGCAAGGTTTGGACCGCCCGAGCGCACGAAATTTATGCCGACAGCTCCACCTCCGTCTCGTGACGTCGCACTGGAAACGCGCGTGTTTTGGGAACGCTTCAAAAAAGAAATCACCGCGGCGCTTCTTATCGTGCTGCTCGGTGTCATCGCTTTTACCGGTTATCGGTTTTATTCGGATCGACGCGCCACAGCTGCATCTGCCTTGTTAGCCAGTGCCAAGACCGCGCAAGAGTACCAACAGGTGATTGGGCGCTTCCCCAACACGGCAGCAGCTGCCGACGCTTATATTTTGCTGGCTGAAGCTCAGCGAAGCGAAAAGAAATTCGCGGAGGCGAACACAACCCTTCAATC
>CATPBS010000064.1 GCA_955652715.1 uncultured Candidatus Udaeobacter sp. | reverse complement strand
TCCGCCTGATTCAGAACCGTTGAAGAACGCCGGGTCTGAAAAAATCTCGCCAGCTTGTCGAGGCAATTCGCAGCAAGCACGAATCGCCGATTCGAGTTCAAAACGCGGTCAGCCTTTGGTCGGCGTTGCGCGGCGGTGCACACGATTTCCACACCCGCCCTTTCTACGTCCGCGGTTGCGGTAACGTTGATACTGGCGTAGTTCTGATCATTAAATTTTAGTAGAAAGCCTGGTAAGACGCAGGGCTGGCAAGTTGAAAAGGTTTCCGTGTCGAATTCCAGCGCGAGCTTTTTCACTTTGCTCAGCATGTTCCGGAGAATCTATTTGGCAGGCTGGACGTTGCTGCTCTTGCTTTTCGCCGTCCAAACTGCACCGAGGTTTTGCATCGATCTGGAACATGACAGAATTCCCAGTGCATCACCGACTTCGTCGATGGATCGTCGGCTCGGACCGTTACTACAGATTCCATGGCCGACGGCGACGCTGACGAACACGCTCGCGCAATTGCCTGATGATTGCAGCCTCGTCATCGTTTACCCGAAGGACAGCGAGGAGTGTGATTTTGTTCGTTGCGCGATTGGGTACCTTAGTTGGCCGCGCAAGATCGGCGAGGTAAGGCTCGCGCTCGGTGAAAACTCCCGGCCCGTTGTGTCTGAGCACACCGCATTTCTCTTTTGCGGTTTACCACTGCCAAATGTTCCGAATGCCCAACGGACTCAGATTGGGCCGAACGTCGTGTTGCTTAGCGCACCGTGATTTCGATGATCGCCCTTCTCGATCTGTTTGTAGCAACGGCGACGCTTGCCATTGGCGGGTGCGGCGTTGTTTCGCTGCTTTCACAACGACGCCTTAGCTGGTGGGAGCATTGCGCGCTCGCATGGTTTTTTGGCACTTCGCTGGTCTCGCTCAGCTTATGGATCGGCGGCTTATTTCTGCGCGGAACCGCTTTGCAATGCACAGTAACTGGAATCTGCGTGCTCATAGGGGTTATTGGTTTGCGCAGATTGCGCGCGAGCGGCTCGAAACAGCGAGAAGCTTCAGGAACGCGCTTCGAATTTGTTCTGGTCATGCTATTTGCGGTCGAATTGATCGCGATGTTTTGGGCATCCTTCCAAGATACTCTTGGTTGGGATGGCCTGGTCGTTTGGGAAATCAAAGCGAGGTACGCGTTTCTGAATGGTGGAGTGATCCCGTCGGCGTTTTTCAGTGATGCGTCACGCTCCTTCGCTAACCCGCATTATCCATTGCTCCTTCCTCTGACTGAGACGTGGTTCTATCTTTGGCTTGGCGATTCCAATCAATTTTGGATTAAACTTATATTTCCGATTTGGTGCGGCGCGGCAATGTCGATCTTACTTGTCGCGGGTGAAGAGCTAAGCGGCGAACGCATCGTGGGTTGGGTTGTCGCGCTGCTCTTTCCTTTAGCTCCGTGTCTGCATAACAAACCCGGCGGTTTCCAGGTCGGTTATGCGGACGCGCCATTGGGCGCGATGTACGTGGCAGCAGGATTTTATCTGCTCCGTTTCATTCGCGATGGCAGCCGTGATGCAATGGTGCTGTTCATTACGCTCGCGGCGCTCCTGCCGTGGATGAAACCCGAAGGGATTGTGCTTTGGAGCACGATTTCACTATGCGGCGCAGTCGCGCTTCGAATAAAAGGGAGACCGTGGGCGAGCGTTGCCGCGTCGTTTCTGCCGGGGCTAACCTTAATCGTGCTGTGGCAAATTTTTCTGGCCTGTGTTCATGAGTCGTCGGCGAAAGACTTTGTTTTTCCAACCTTTGGTATTCTGAGTCGGAACATTCACCGCGTGGGCGGGATTCTGGATCATACGATTCGAGAGCTGACGGCCCTTCGACATTGGGGAATTTTTTGGCTGTTAGTTGGATTGGCAATGTGTGGAATCGTCGTTCCTTGGCGAAGACCGCGTGCGGCCGTGCTGATGTGGCTGTTTCTGGTGCCGTTCGTTTGTTACTGCGCCTCTTACCTTGTAAGTGCACTAGACTACGTGTGGCACATGGATACATCCTTGAGACGTCATTTCGTTCAGCTCGTGCCGACCGCGTGGTTACTCGTTGCGCTCGCTATTGCTCGGAGGAAACCAACCGAAGAACAGAATTGAAATGAAAAAGTGCACCGTGCAGGAATCGAAACCGCGATAGGGGCATTCATTGTCAACTGACCGTCGCCCATGCGGGTCAGCAATCCAGATTGTTCGTGCGCTAGAATCCACGGCGGAAACACAGCCCGAACTCCACCGGCCTTGCTGAGATTCTCAGCGATGATTTCCCAGTAATTCATGGCCCGCGATCGCATCCGCGTTAAAAGAAAAAGCCCTGCGAGCAATTATTCGCAGGGCTTTCCACCGAATCGCTAAGCTAGCTTACTTGTGCCCGTGCAACTCGACGTGACGCTTTGCTGCTTCACTAGCGTGATGCGTCGCGTGCAAATGATGACCGTGCGCGGCATGCGCATGGTGAGCGCCAGTCTCGTGTTTGCCGGAGCCATGATGTTCGGCTGCTTTGCGATGATGCTTCGCCGCGTGTTCATGGTGTTCAGCAGCCTTAGTGTGATGTTCCTTCAGTTTTTGCATTGGATTTTCCTTTTTTTTTTGGGTTTAGTCTGAGTTTGGCGCGTGCGCGATTTTGCCCGCGCCCGTTTTGAATAAGGCTACACTCCAGTGCTCCCGCGTCGCGCGCAACAACCCAAAAGAAGGTTTTCGTCTTGGTCGTCTTTTTCGCGTCAATCCTCTCGCCGACGACTTCAAAACGATTGACGGAAAAGAATACAAAAACGCCAAAGTGAGCCCCGTGGAACCCGACTAAGAAGGGCGCCAAGCGGGCGAGTTCAAAAGAGCCGTAGGGGCGACCCTATGCCAGCACCGGTTCTGCAAAAGTATGATGCAGATTTTGCTCGACTCAGTCAGGAGAATCCTTTACACTTGGGTTCGTTTGGAGGGCTCGCATTGGGAAACCGAATCATGCGAATACGTTTC
>CATPBS010000063.1 GCA_955652715.1 uncultured Candidatus Udaeobacter sp. | reverse complement strand
CTTGGCCAGGGTCTGCGCTGCTTGCGCAACTTTTTGCTCCACCGCCGTTGTAGCCGATGTGTCCTTGTCGATGTTAATTTCCCAACCGGTCAGTCGTGAAGTCAGACGCGCGTTCTGTCCCTTTTTCCCGATCGCGAGCGAAAGCTGGTCTTCATCGACAGAAATTTGCACGCTCTTTTTCTCGGTATCGAAAACCAGATTCTTCACTTTCGCCGGCTTAAGCGCTTCCAGGACGTATTCTTTTGGGTCGGAGCTCCACCGAATGATGTCCACCTTTTCGTTATTGAGCTCGCGCACGATGTTCTTGACTCGGGAGCCGCGCATGCCGACACACGCGCCTACTGGGTCCACTTTTTCGTTTGCGCTCCACACCGCGATCTTGGTGCGATAACCAGCTTCCCGCGCGATGCCGCGAATCTCTACCGTGCCGTCGGCGATTTCACTCACTTCCAATTCGAAAAGTCGGCGCACGAAATTGGGATGACTGCGCGAGACGATGATCTCGGGGCCGCGGACGCCATTTTCGACTGCGACCACGTAAGCGCGGAGGCGGTCGCCGACGTTGTAATCTTCCACGACCACTCGTTCCCGCTGCGGCATGATGGCTTCAAATTTTCCGAGATCGAGAACGACATCGGATCGGTCGAATCGCCGCACTGTTCCACTGACGATCTCCCCCGCGCGGTCCTTAAATTCCTCATAAATCATTTCTTTCTCGGCCTGGCGAATCCGCTGCATCATGGCCTGTTTTGCCGTCTGCGCCGCGATGCGACCAAAATTCTTCGGTGTGACTTCTACTTCGACAATGTCACCGATGGTCGCGTCCGGTTTGATCTTGCGCGCTCTGGAGAGCTCGATCTCGTCTTGCGAATTGGTCACGTGATCGACCACCACCAGGTTTGCAAGCGCCCGGATTTCTCCGCTCTTCGGGTTAATGTCGATGCGCAGATCGCGCGACGCGCTGACGCTCTTCTTCGAGGCGGAGAGCAGGGCATTCGAAACCGCCTCGAGTAGGATTTCGCGTTTGATTCCGCGCTCCCGCTCCAGGTAATCGAGCATGGCAATAAATTCGGCGTTCATAAAAACATGCAGCCCGCAGACTAAAAAGAGTGGGACACCAGTTCCCACTCCGATCAGCGCGCGGACTAGACGCTGAAGTTAACTTCGTAAGGTCTCCTCGTCAAGCTGCGGTTCGGTTTGATTTGACGTTCCACGTCCAACATCCAACATCCAGCATCCAATGAATTCGCGCCTCCGAGCCGTCGCTGTTGTTCTTCTGGTGTGGGCCGTGATTTATCTACCGGCGCTAGGCTCCATCGCAATCAAAGGAGAAGAAGGACGACGAATCTTGCCGGCGATTCGGATGCTCGCGACCGGTGACTACCTCGTCCCGCGGGTAGGAAGTAACCCGTATTTCCGTAAGCCTCCTCTGGTGAACTGGCTGGTGGCCGCATCGTTCCAATTTTTTGGAGTGCGTAACGAATGGACGGCGCGTCTGCCATCGGCGCTTGCCGTGCTCGCGGTGGGCATTGCATTTGTCACAGTGGCGCGTGCTGCTCTTGGCCCGAGGGGATCGATCATCGCGGCGCTGATTTGGATGACGAGCATTGGAATGATAGAAAAAGGCCGATTAATCGAAATCGAAGCGCTCTATATCTCCCTTTGCGGTCTGGCGATTATTTTTTGGCTGAGCTTTTGGGTTCAAAAGAAATCTCCGTGGCTCATTTGGCTCCCGGCATTCGTTTTTCTTGGGTTTGGTCTGCTGGCAAAGGGCCCAACGCAGCTGGTATTTTTCTATGCGATCGTGCTGGCAGTCCTTTGGCATGCGAAAGATTGGCGGCCCCTTGTTCACCCTGCGCATTTCGCCGGGCTCGCCATCATGCTTGGGATCGCGGCGGCATGGGCCATTCCGTTTTTGCACAGCACGACGACGCAGGTAGCGATGGATAAATGGTCGAACCAATTCACCGGACGGTTAAGCGGCATCGATTTTAACTTTTTTGGTTGGATTCAAAATATCCCACGCGGTCTTGTTTATTTTCTCCCATGGGTTCTTCTGTTTCCGTTCGTGCGGTTTTCAAAATTTCACGATCAGGCCCAGCGGCGGCTCGCGCGTGGGTTAGCGTGGGGAATTGCGGTCCCATTTGTGGGGGTCAATTTAGTTCCCGGCGCGGTCGCTCGCTATAGCATGCCGGTCATAGTACCAGCCTCATGGTTGCTGGCCATGGCATATGCCGGGAATGCGTTGCAGTGGCCCCGGATGTGGGCGAGGAGCGATAGGGATTGGACCAGGATCGTCGCCGTTTTCGCTGCTCTGGGGATTGCGATTGGCGCTAGTGGTTATCCGATGGCCGCCGTCGTCTTGAGAAACAGGCAGCAGGTGAAAAGGGCCGCCGCGGAAATCAATTCGCTCGTGCCAGCGAACGAGAGGCTTTACGCCGTGAATCCAGACTATCAGCCGGTATTTTTTTATATAAGAGTCCCCTTGGAATACGTCAATCATGTCAAGGATCTGCCGGTCGATGCGCGGTATTTTCTCGTCCGAACCGAAAATGAAGCCGAGGCATCCACCACGCCAAAATGGGCGCCATTCCGCGCGCATCCAGTGGCGCGTGTGCGGGATTACAGCAAACGCGAGTTAGTTCTCTTCAAAGTCGCGCCCTAAACGGGCATTGACAGGCTGGCAGATTGGAATTGGTTAGCATACTAACCAATTTGATCCGGCGTTATGTCCGATGGCGAAACATTTGGCCAATTGCTCCACGGTACCGCCCGTGCATGGCGGCAAAAACTGGATGAGCGTCTCAAGCCCATGGGTTTGAGCCAGGCAAAGTGGCGGACGCTGATGCATCTGTCTCTTGCTCAGGACGCGCTTACCCAAGCAGAAATCGCAGCGCGTCTGGGCGTGGAAGAGCCCACGATGGTGACATTGTTACATCGGTTGGAGAAAGCGGGCTGGATTACCCGGAAGAGTTCGCCACGCGATCGCCGTTGCAAAATGGTGCTGCTCGGACAACGCGCACAGCGTGTGATTGCACGGATCACCACGGCAGCAGACGGTCTTCGACACGAATTGCTCGCCGACGTTCCGCAGGCCGACCTGCAAACCTGCATAATGGTGCTGGCGCGGATTCGCGACAGAGCGGAGAAGAAGGATAAACTTCGGAGAAGGTTCGTTCTGCCGATTAATGCCAGCCATGACGGCCATACGAGGGGTCGGCATTCAATTTCAACAAAGAAGGCGCTTAGTAGGTCTGTTAGAAAATTCAAATGAAAAGCGCTCGTGCTAGAAACCACGCTATTCCTCGATGGGCGTATCTGCTTTTCATCGTGCTTGCCGGCTTTGTGCTATATCGGATCTACGAACACAGGATTACCGAAGTTAAAGCCTCCAAACCACCGGCGCGACCGGTCCTTGTGGCACAAGTAGTTACAAAGGACGTGCCGCTTTACCTTGACGAAATTGGCACGTGCGCAGCCTACGAAACAGTTCAGGTACAGGCACAGGTTAGCGGGCAGATCATCGCGCGCCAGTTTAAAGATGGCGCGGATGTGAAAAAGGGTGATCTGCTTTTTACGATTGATCCGCGTCCGTACCAGGCTGCGCTCGAGCAGGCGCAGGGTCAGCTGGGCCAGGCAAAATCGAAACTGGTTCTCGATCAAATCACACTCAAACGACAGCAGGAATTGCGCGCCAGAAACGTAATCTCGCCACAAGATTTGGACACTGCTCAGGCGACAGTGAAAAGCGATGAAGCCATGGTAAAGACAGCAGAAGGCGCTGTCGCCGCTGCGCAGGTGAATCTGGATTACTGTAATATCAGCTCGCCTATCAATGGCCGGGCCGGATTGCGGCTGGTAGATGTGGGGAACATCGTGACCGGCGGCAACGGTGGCGGAGGTGGCGCGGTACTGTTGACGATCCAGGGACTCGACCCGATTTACACAGATTTTACAGTCTCCGAGACCGATCTGCCGCTCGTGCGGCGCTACTTGGGTGGCCCAAACATCAAGGTGGAAACTCGTTCACCAGACGGCAGCACCCCGCCGCGCACGGGAGACCTTTATTTTATCGACACTGCCGTTCAGCCCGGCGCGGGCACAGTGAAAGCGCGCGGGGTGACACCGAATCCGGACCATGCTTTTTGGCCGTCGGAATTTGTGCGCGTGCGCTTTATTCTGGATAAGCTGAAAGACGCGAACTTGGTGCCGTCGCAGACGGTGCAGATTAGCCAGAGCGGCCCATTTGTTTTTGTGTTGAAGCCGGACAACACAGTCGACCTGCGTCAGGTGAAACCGGGTCAACGTCAGGATGGTGATATGCAAGTGATCGAAGAGGGCCTCAACGCAGGAGAGACGGTCGTTGTAACTGGCCAATTGGCGCTGGCACCAGGAACAAAAGTGGACGCAAAACCATACAATCCTTCTGGTCCGTCCCGGGGCGGGGAGGTTGCTGCTAAGGCCTCGATGTAAAATCGCGTTAGATATGGCCAGAGAAGAACACAACGGAGAAGGGGACCAGGAAGCTGGAGGGGACGGCCTGTCCCCAGCTAAGCAAGTGACTCGTAGCCCTGCGTCGTCCAAGCAGCCCGAATCTAAGTTAGTTCAAGTTACAGGCTCAGGGCTTTCCGGACCATTCATTCGCCGGCCGGTGATGACCGTCTTGCTAACGTTGTCGGTGATTGTAGCAGGGATCGCCACCTATAACAAGCTGGCAGTGAACGATCTGCCGGCGGTTGATTATCCAGTTATCCAGGTCACCTGCTCCTATCCCGGAGCAAATCCAACTACCATGGCGAACAACATCGCTACGCCGCTGGAGAAACAATTTTTACAAATTCCCGGGCTCGACATAATTACCAGCACCAGCACGCAGAGTAACACGCAGTTCACGCTCCAGTTTGTTCTTAGCAAGAGTATCGTGGACGCGGCTACTGACGTGCAGGCGGCGATCCAACGCGCGACTGGCAAGTTACCACTCGATCTGCCTAGCCCACCGACCTTCACTAAGACAAATCCAAACGATCAGGCCGTTTACCTGCTTGGTTTACTCTCCGATACGCTGACCGATGGCGACCTCTACAAATACGCCAACACTGCAGTAGCGCAGCGTATCGCGATCCTTGCAGGCGTATCACAGGTAAACATCTACGGTGTTCAAGCTGCAATTCGAATTAAAGCCGACCCAGCAGCGCTCGCGTCGCGCGGATTGACGATGGATGATCTCGCCAGCGCCATTAAAGCAGGGACGGTCTATTCTGGCGCCGGGCAATTTGACGGGCCGCACCGCACGTTCGTCCTTTTGCCGAACGGCCAAATCGATCAGGCAGAGGGATATCGCCGCTTGATTGTCGCTCGGAACCAGGATGGCTTACCGGTTTATCTTCGCGATGTAGCTGAAGTCCGCGATAGCGTGCAGGATGAGCGTCTCTCACGCACGTTCTGGATGCGCGGTTTTAATCCTCCAGGATCGGTCGTTGTGCTGGCGGTCTCGCGGCAGGCTGGCGCCAACGCAGTTGAGGTGGCGAATTCGGTCAAGGCGCTCTTTCCGGAGCTACGCGCAAGCCTGCCAGGATCCATCCAATTAGTGCCGGTCTTCGATCGTTCCCAGAGCATCGTTGATTCGGTTCATGATGTGCAATGGACGCTCATGATCGCCTTTGTGCTCGTGGTCATGGTCATCTACGTCTTTCTCGGCCGGGCTACGGATACGCTTATTCCGGCGGTTGCACTGCCGTTGTCTCTCCTGCTTACGGCGGCAATCATGTACATGCTCAACTTTTCCATCAACAACTTGACCCTGATGGCGTTGACATTGGCAATCGGCTTCCTAGTCGATGATGCCGTCGTGTTTTTGGAAAATGTTGTGCGACGCGCGGAGCACGGCGAATCCATCTTAAAGGCGGCTTATAACAGCGCGGGCGAGATTTCGTTCACCATCTTGTCAATGACCCTGTCCTTAGCTGCGGTTTTTATTCCACTCGTGTTTTTGCCGGGTTTGCTGGGCCGCATTTTCCGCGAATTTTCTGTCACGATCATTGTTGCGATCCTGGCCTCGGGCCTCGTTTCGTTAACGCTCACACCCTTGATGTGTGCGCGCATTCTTGGTGAACGCCGAGCCGGACACAAGCGCGCATGGATGGAACGATACACGACAGACTTTATTAACCGTGTTATTGCCGGCTATGGCCGGCTGCTCGATAAATTTCTGGATCGCGCATGGCTTACGGTGCCGATCCTTCTCGCGTGCATTCTGGGACTCTGGTTCTTTTTTACTCATCTGCCATTCACGTTGCTGCCGCCGGGAGACAGCGGTTTCATCAGGGGAGTTTTCATCGCGCAGGAAGGTTCTTCGCCCGCGCAGATGCGGGCTTACCAGCAGCAGGTCAATCAAAAATTGAAGGACGATCCAAACATCGCCCAGTTTTTCACACTGGCAGGTTTCGCATCCCGCAGTTCGTCCTCACAGGGATTGATTTTTGGCTTTCTTAAACCAGCAAACCAACGCCCGCCGATTGAGCAGTGTATTCCGCAATTGCAGAAATCGATCAGTTCCATCCCCGGTATCGCTGGCATTTTGCAGCCGAATCCCGTGCTGCAAATAAATGTCGGCGTGACCAACCAGACACAGGGACAATATGCTTATACGCTGGACGGCATTGTTCCGGATGAAGTTTACGCCGCGGCAGATCAGCTAATGGCAAAGCTGAAGAATTTCAAGGGTTTCGCTTCTGTGCGCTCTGACTATTACAATAACACGCCAAACCTGACCGTCGACGTGGACCGTCAACGCGCCGCTTCCTACGGGGTTTCCACTTCGGCAGTGGAAAGCTTGTTGCGAACGGCTTACTCTCAGAACTACGTCTATCTGATCAAACAACCCGACGATCAATACCAGGTTATCCTTGAGGTAAGAGACAAAGAACGCGAACACCCATCCGATCTTAACGATCTTTACGTCCGCAAGAATGCGGGCGGCAACTTCAGCTCCGGTGGAGCAAGTGGCGGAACGATCGCAACAACCACCGGTAATGCATCCAACCTGGTGCCCTTGCGCGCTGTCACTTCCACAAGCCAGGTCGTGGGGCCGCAGGCGGTCAATCACTTCAATCAGTTCACAAGCGTGACCATTAACTTTAACCTGTTGCCAAATGTAGCCATCGGTGACGCTACGAGATTTATCGAAGACAGCTTTGCTCAGGTGCATCAACAAATTCCCAGTGTGCAAGCCACCTTTCAAGGTGAAGCGCTTGTTTTTCGCCAACTGTTCCAATCACTACCGCTCCTGCTCCTCGCCGCGATTTTTGTTATGTATGTGATTCTGGGAATCCTTTACGAAAGTTATGTCCATCCCATCACGGTGCTTTTCCCAGCGATTGTGCCGGCAGTCGTTGGTGGCTTGT
Source organism: uncultured Candidatus Udaeobacter sp. (assembly GCA_955652715.1). GTDB lineage: Bacteria > Verrucomicrobiota > Verrucomicrobiia > Chthoniobacterales > UBA10450 > Udaeobacter. Next base: position 2,136 of record CATPBS010000063.1, on the reverse strand, counting down.
TCACACTCTGGGCCTTTGGTTCGGTGTTATCTCTCTACAGCGTTATCGGCTTATTCTTGTTATTGGGCATCGTTAAGAAGAACGGAATTCTGGTCGTCGATTTCGCGCTGAAACGAATCGACGAAGGACTGGGTCTGCGGGAAGCCATTCACGAAGCCAGTCTCGAGCGTTTCCGACCAATCATGATGACGACTTTCGCCGCGTTGATGGGCGCTGTGCCTCTCGCGCTCGGGTTCGGCCATGACGCCTCGGCGCGCCGTCCACTTGGGCTTGTCATAGTGGGTGGCCTCATTTTTTCACAGTTGATCACACTGTTTGTTACGCCCGTGATTTATCTCTGGCTGGAATGGTTTCAAGAGCACGTGCTCGATAAGGTGCCCTTTTTGCGCAGCGCCCATACGCATCATGAAGGCGAACCCGCGCCGGGCGCAGCCGATGGTCAAATTCAGCCAGCCCCAGCTGGCGTCCGGTGATCATCTTCTTCCTGCTGTAACTGCTGTAGTGCGCGCTGTCCTCAGCGCAGAAGTTCCAGTTATTACAATCATCCGCCGAGGACAGCGGACAGTACAGCAGCATGGCGATTCGGGATTTCGTCAGTGTTCGAGCTTCGTACTTGAAGACTCGTTGTTTATATTACTGACATGCGCGCGATGGTTCTCGATAAGTCCGGGCAATCCTTACAGCTGCGCGATGTGCCAAGGCCAAAGCCGGGGAGGGGACAATTGCTCGTGCGCGTCAGTGCGTGCGCTGTTTGCCGCACTGATCTTCACGTGGTCGATGGCGAATTGCCGAATCCGAAGCTGCCGCTCATTCCGGGTCATCAGATTGTTGGCCGCGTGGAAGACATTGGTGAGGAAGCAGAGTCGAAATTCAAGATTGGAGACCGGGTTGGTATTCCTTGGCTTGGCTGGACAGACGGCGAATGTGTCTATTGTCAATCGAACCGCGAGAATCTCTGCGATCACGCCCTTTTCACCGGCTACACCATCGACGGCGGTTACGCCGAATTTACCGTCGCCGATGCACGATTCTGTTTTCATCTGCCCGATCGCTACAATGATGTCGCAGTTGCGCCACTGCTTTGCGCGGGGCTGATTGGTTATCGTTCTTATCGGAAGACGGGAGGCGCGCGACGCCTTGGCATTTACGGCTTTGGCAACGCCGCGCACTTGATCGCGCAGATTGCGCTTTATGAAGGGCGTGACCTCTTTGTGTTTACGCGGCCCGGCGACATCGCAATGCAGCAAGCCGCAAAGAAGCTGGGCGCGGCCTGGGCGGGCGGTTCCGACGAGATGCCGCCGGAAAAACTCGATGCCGCGATCATCTTTGCTTCAGTGGGCGCGCTTGTGCCCGCCGCGCTGCGCGCCCTCGCCAAGGGCGGCATCGTGGTTTGCGGCGGGATTCACATGAGTGACATCCCTTCATTTCCCTATGCCGATCTTTGGGAAGAACGAGTCATCACTTCAGTGGCAAACCTGACCCGACGCGACGGCGACGAATTTTTTGAGATCGCGCCACGCGTTCCGGTGCAAACGAGGACAGAAACATTTTCGTTGGAACAAGCCAATACTGCACTGGACCGATTTCGCACCGGCGAACTGAAGGCTACCGCGGTGCTGGTGATGGGTGCGGAATGATGTTACGCAGGCCGGGTTCAGAGGCGGCTGATCACCACGCTTGTCGTCCTACCGATTTCCTCCTTCTGGACGACTACTTGTGCCTTCGCCCTCTTCAGCTCCGCTCGATCGCTCACCTTTTAAAGGCGGGACTGGTGAACGTCAATCTTTCATCGCGTTCCCAGCCGCGCCCGACTGACGACCGGTTTCACAAAATTGCCCGGAAGCCGTTTTTCGTCGTCCGGGACGGAACCGGCCGCGTTGGCGAGCGCTTCTTCCTCTGGTGAGAGGAACGGTTTGAAGCGGTTTTTGTCGATCGCTTTCATGAACGCTTCGTGCGGGGAGACAATGCCTTTTTCGAGCAGCGCCAAGATAGCGTCGTCCATGAACTGCATCCCTTGTGCTTTGCCCGATACGATCACATCCTGGAGTTTTTGCGTGGCGCCTTCGCGAATAATTGCAGCGACGGCTGCATTGGCGATTAGAATTTCGTTTACTGCGATTCGCCCAGGCCGATCTG
>CATPBS010000062.1 GCA_955652715.1 uncultured Candidatus Udaeobacter sp. | reverse complement strand
CTGCGGACCAACCATGTTGCGAGGGTTTTGCATCTGTGCCAAATCCGGCACTTGACAGTACGTAGTTACGCAATTGGTGCTCGGGGCGGGACTTGAACCCGCATGCCTTTCGGCATACGCCCCTCAAACGTACGTGTCTGCCATTCCACCACCCGAGCTTTGTGCGTGAGCGTCGAAACTTTCCGCAGACGGCGACCGCTTGCAAGTGGCGCTTGTGTCGTTGCGCGTACTCATGACCATGGTCGTGCTCCTCATCGCGATTCTGCCAGCAACCCGCTGAGCATGAAATCCCGATGATTCGCGATTAGCTTTGGGAATTCGAGCATGAGCATGAGTACGACCATGGACATCAGCACAAGCGGCGAACAAAATTGGGTGAAAATCGATCTACACATTCACACGCTCGATGATCCCAAAGACGCGGTGGATTATTCTGCCCATCAATTGCTGGAACGCGCGCGTGCGCTTGGCTTCGGCGTCCTGGCGATCACCCTGCACGATGCCGTGTTCAACCGAACGGAAGTGTACGCTGACGCGGCCGCAATGGGCATTCTGCTTATTCCCGCAGCCGAAGTGCGCTTGTGCGGCGCGGACGTTATCGTGCTGAATGTGACTGGCGAAGAAGTGGCGGAGTTAAAAGATTTCGATGATCTGCGCCGGCTGCGAGCGCAGCGCGGGAGTTCTGTCTTTACCATTGCACCGCACCCGTTCTACGTTTTTGGCAGCTCAATCGGAGCGCGTCTGTTCGCAGAAATCGATTGTTTCGATGCAATCGAGCTCTGCCATTTTCACAAGGGTTTCTTTAATCCGAACAGGCGCGCGGAAAAAGTGGCGCTGCAGTTCCGCACGCCAATGATCGCGACCTCCGACGCGCACCAGTTACATGCGTTCGGCCATCACTATACGAGTATCCAGGTGCCAGCCGGGCTTACGGTCGAAAACGTGTTCGCCGCGTTGCGGTTTGGGACACTTAGAATAACGAGTCCTCCGTGCAGTTTTTTCGACCTTGTGAGCACGATTTATTTTGTTTTTCTCGCACATCCCTTCAGACGACGCCGCAAGTTCGCGGCCTCGATGAAACACTCTTCCTGCAGGAAACCAGGCGTCGCACCTCAGTGCTGAGGGGCTGGCGATTTCAGATCGTAGATTGCACCCCAATCGCCGGATGCCACGAGGAACGCCGTAGCTTCCCACGGTCGGCTGCTTGATTGGTAGTTAGTCCTTTCCTCTTGACCCCAGAAGATGTAGCGGACGCCCAAAGCCTGGGCAGCGTCGCGCCAATTTGCGGCTCCGTTCATCAAAGCTGTCAGCCGATTGTTTGCGTCGCCGTAATCGAATCCTTCCGTCCACAGGTGACCCGGATATCCCAGGACAACTTTGCGGCCTTGTAGTAAGAGCGGATGATTGTAGGTCGGGTAAGCGGCGAATCGGGCCTCCACCGGCAAAGGCTGAACAGCGGTACCGACCGCGTCGAGTCGCGCGCGCTCCATAATTCCGAAACCTGGGTGGCCCGCTGACAACCCGCCGAGCAAAGTGACAAATCCCGAGCCGAAGAGTGCAATGCACATAGCCGCCCGCTCTGGAAAGGCCCAACGTCCGATGATGTCGCTCCATAGAAACGGCAGAATGAGAAAGTAGCCCCAAACCATGAGTTTGAGGTTATCCCAATCCCATGGCGCCGTTTTGAAGAAGTACCCCACAGCGAAGATCGCAACCGCGGGTAACACAAAGGCGATGTCCGCTGGAGGTTTGTTACCCCAGCGCCAGCCAGCTTTCCAAGCACGCCAGACACACACGCCTACCAGCGCCAGCGCCAAGGGAATCCACAAGCCGAAGTTTGTTAGCCAAAATTGAAAAAACGGAGCGATGACGCCATTCCATGTCTTTCGTGCGAGCCACAAATGGGGGGCGTCAACAGCAAAGTCGACAGGGCCCATTCGAAAGAAAGGAGCCGCGAAATCCGCCGAATCTTGCGCCCAGCCGGGATGCCATTGGAGTATTGATGCTGCGCGAAACCGATCGCTGACAAGCCAAACAAAAAAACTTGCTGGAATTAAGGCAGTAGCCAGCAGGGCGGCGGCGTGTCTGCGTATCGGCGCGCCACGGAAAATTTCGGGCCACATCGTCGGTCTGGAAATCAAGCGACCGATCCCGGCGATTCCTTCGTTGCGAGCCAGATTGACGATAAACGTCAGTTCACTGGGACGTTCAAAAAGCAGCGCAAAAAGCAGCACGATCGTCAGGGCCAGAAACGTATGGAGGTGGAATAGCGGCATTGATGCGTAAAGCGAGAGCTCGACCCAGAAGGGCAGGGGACCCTTGCGTTGCCGTGGCTGGTTTGTTCTGGAGCCATCCGCCTCCGCCGATCCAGCCTCCGCAGCCGTTTCGGCTGAGTTGGCGGCTACGGAGGACAACTCCGCACTGGGTACAATATCTTTAGCGAAGAATTTCTCGCGCCAGTGCCACAGCAGAACCAAGGCCGCCGGGATCGCGTAAAGCCATCCCCGCTGCGTGACGAACATGGATAAGGCAATACTTTTCCAGGCGATTGTTCTGTCCCCTTGGTAATCCAAGAACTTCAGCGTCTTGAAAAATTGAAAGCCAGCTATTCCGCCGTTAAACAGGAAACCTGCAATGGCGAAGGTGCCGCCCCATCGGAAAAACGCATAAAAGGTTACGAGCGACGCAATCAATCCAGTCCAAACCAAGCCCGTTAGCAGATCAACATGGACGAGGTAAAGCAGCGCGTTGAACAAATCGATCCCTGCCGGATATCTCACTTTGCTAAAGACGTAGATTGGATTGTCCGGCCAAAGTGGGACGCCGTTCGCAAAATTTCTGATCAATGTCAGGTGCAGCGAGAGATCGCCCAGGTTATTGGGTGATTGGATCCTCAAGTCGCTGCCGTCGATGTAAAGGAGCCAGCAAAACGATCGTACGGCAAAGATTGCGAAGCATCCCGCCACTGCCCAGAACCATACACGGCGATAACGCATGATTGCCGACCAGGTATCTGCATTCGGGGTGCTCTCCAGCTCTGAAGGTTTTTGACGCTTTCGTTCCGCTGCCGGGTGATTTGCAGCCTTATCTGGAATCGCCCCGTCAGAAGTTCCCAGATAAGCTGCAACTGCAAATGCAGCGCCGCATACCAGGGCGAGAGACGCGCTCAGCACATTTAAGCCTCTTCCGGCCATCCCCAGAAGCAGACCGCAAACCGCCGACAAATTTACGAAGGTGAGAATAGCCGAAAGCCACTTCATCGAAACGCGCCCTGCCTAGCCTGGTCCTTTACCGACAAAATCCGGTTGTTTGCCAGGGAAAAATTCCTTAAAAACCTTGGCGCTCAAATAGAGCTTTGACGTGTCCTGATAATTTCGAAGTCGCAGTGGTTGCGTGTAATACGAGCCGCGTAACTTCGCTTCGACTTGAGCAATTTTGTCTTCTTGCACGAGCAGAAAATCACCGTCCAGATTTGCTGGCATGTTGCCTCCTTCGTAATAGCCGACTCGGTCGAAATCGCCCAGCACCCACGGAAGCGGATAAACACTGGAGCGGATCAAATGTCCTGTCAGGTGATAGTAGGCGGGGTTTTTCTTCGCTAACGTGAGAAGCGGTCTCGTTAGTTTGAACATGTCGTTGTAAGTCTGAACATACACGTACGGCTCGGTATCAGTCGTGCAGCGGAAGTAGTTGAGCGAGATCGAGGATCCAAGCGCGTAACACAGTAGGACCGCTGAGATAACATAAATTGCGCGGCGATATCTGGTTTTAACAAGCAAAGCTGCTGCGCCAAACATAAACAGAAACGGCCACGCAATGTTGATGATGCACCACGGTGTTTTGTAATGGACGTAACTGTAGGCGAAAAATGTGCCTACACCGAAGATAGCGAGGTAACGAAGGCTTAGGTTCTTAAAGCCCTGGCAAAATAAACAAAGAGCCAGCCCCGCGAGTGCGGGCAACTCGTAGCGAGCCGTCAATTGCAAGAAGTAGTACCACGGTTTTTCATGGCCGTGGCCTGCTTCGCCAGTTTGAAACCACGCCTTACACGCCTGATACAGGCCTTTTACCCCGCTCCAGTTAAAGAAAGTCCCCGAATAGAGAAAAATGACCGCCGCTGCGCCCACGATAATAACCATCGCCAGATCGACATAGGTCCACGTTTGCCTGGCTGGCTTTGCGTCAGGAACGCGACTGAGAAGATTGGATACCATCAACACAGGAATTGCGGCTACCGCGCAGACCAGATGGATGATGTACGTCTCCTTCGTCAGGATCATTCCGGCGAACCCTATCCCGGCGCACCATAGGTAACCGACGGTCCCGTATTTCCAAAGCCCCAGCAATCCGAGAATGAACATCATCGTGAAGAGAACCAGCCAGACTTCGTGAATTGCGTAGCGCCCGTAGAAAACGAAGCCGGGGGAAACCGCCATGGCGAGCGCGGCTATTCGGCTTGTGTTCCGTCCGACCAATGGCTCGAACTTCAATGTCATCCAGACACAACCGATACTTACGAAAACGACAGGCAACCGCAACGCCCAAACATTCCGGCCAAACAAACTTTCCGAAAGCAGCAGCACATAGAAATGAAGAGGCCCGTGATAGTTCGTCGGGTCGTACCGGTAAAACCCATTTTTCATCACTTGATCGACAAACCACCCGTTAATGCCTTCATCAAAGTGTGGCGGTTTGATGCCCAGAAGGAAAAAGCGCAGGAACACTGCGACTCCCATGATTAACCAGGGGGCCCAGTCTGTCTCCGCGAGATGAGCCTTCCAGTGTTGCAGTTGGCTGCGCAGTCCCGCGACTGCGGGAGAAGATTCTGCTGGCGCGCTGTCCTCGGCGCTGCTAGTACGCGCTGCCATGCGCATTCTTGTAACCGGTGGCTGCGGATTCATCGGGAGCAACTTTATTCGGTATATTTTGCAACATTACAAGCCCGCGTTCGTGAGCAACGTGGATGTACTCACTTACGCAGGCAATCTAGCCAATCTCGATGGCGTGGTCGAGGAACATGGCGAACGCTACGAATTTTTCAAAGCCGATATCGCGAACGCCGACCAAATGGACGCTCTGATGACCGAGCATCGCTTTTACGCGGTCATCAATTTCGCAGCAGAATCGCACGTGGACCGCAGCATCAACGATCCTCTCAACTTCATTCACACAAACGTCATCGGCACGAGCGTGCTGCTGGATTGCGCGCGCCGCCACGGCGTCCAGCGCTTCGTCCAAATCTCAACAGACGAAGTGTATGGCTCGCTCGGGCCGGGCGGCAAATTTACCGAACAATCACCGCTGGATCCCAGTTCGCCGTATTCAGCAAGCAAAGCCGGTGCCGATCTTCTGGTAATCGCCGCTTACAAGACCTACAGCCAGGATGCGCTGGTGACCCGATGCTCGAACAATTACGGCCCGTACCAGTTCCCAGAGAAACTAATCCCGCTCATGATCATCAAGGCGCTCCGCGACGAGCCGCTCCCAGTCTATGGCGACGGTATGAATGTGCGCGACTGGATCCACGTGAGCGATCATTGCGCAGCCATTGTCGCCGCGCTTTTCGAAGGGAAACCGGGGCAGATTTACAATTTTGGCGGCGATAACGAGATGGCGAACATCGATCTGGTAAAAATGATTCTCGATCAACTGGACAAGCCACACAGCCTCATTTCATTCGTGCCCGACAGACTTGGCCACGATCGCCGCTATGCGATTGACTCTTCATTCGCCCAACGGGAATTGAATTGGAAACCGCGCCGTAATTTCAAGCAAGGCCTGGAGGAAACAATTCAGTGGTACGTCGACAATCCATCTTGGTGGCAGCCCTTGCTCGAGCGCACAGGAAGATATTGAACTGTAGCGGCAGTCGCCGACTGCCGATTTTATGAAACGACGATCAGACATCGCCGCTACAAAACTATGAAAATTGTCGTCGTGGGATCGGGCGGGCGGCTCGGCGCTGCGCTCCTTCGGGAATATCGAGACAAATATGACGTCGCCGGCTTCAATCACGCGCAGATCGATCTGTCGAATTTGGATGACGTGCGCGAAAGACTGCGCGCGACGAATTTCGACCTCCTTATCAATGCTGCGGCATTCACTAATGTCGATCTTTGCGAGACCGAGCGGGATCGCGCCTTCCTGATTAACGCCGAAGCGCCAGGCGTTCTTGCGAGAATTTGCCGCGAAAAACGTGCGAAGCTTATTCACGTCAGTACGGATTACGTCTTCGACGGCCAGAAACGCGCACCGTACACGGAGGAAGATGAAGCGAATCCGATCAGCGTTTACGGCGAATCAAAGCTGGCCGGAGAGAAGAATGTTCTTGCGGCGGAAGATCGGCATCTCGTCATCCGCGTCTCCTGGGTGTTTGGTCCTGACCGGCCGAGTTTTATTGACGGGATAATCAAGCGGGCAGCGCAAGATGAGGAAGTCGCTGCAATCGCAGACAAATTTTCCGCGCCCACCTATACGCTGGACATCGCTGAGATAGTTGGACGCATTTTGGATGGTTGGAGCCGGCGCGCGCCCGCGCCGGACGGCCTGACGGCAGGCCATCTCCAAGGGATTATGCATTTCGCCAACACTGGCCGATGCAGTTGGCAGGAATACGCGCAATGGACGTTGGACTGTTGTCACCAGGCTGGTGTTCCCGTGAAAGCGAGAACAGTCGGCGCGCTCAAAATGAAGGACATGGCAAACTGGGTCGCACGCCGTCCGGTTTATTCTGTGCTTTCGGCTGCGAAATACACAGGGTTGACAGGCACCCCACCTCGCACTTGGCGGGACGCGGTTGCTGATTATATTACGCGGTTCTATTCCAAAAAATGAAAACACACATCGTTGCTTTTGCCCTGTCGATCATCATCAGCCTTAGCGCACGCGCCGAATTGAAATGGGATCAGACCACGATCGAGCTGCATCCAACGCCTGCCGACAAACAGGCGATAGGCCATTTCAAATATCAGAACCCCGGCAAGACGCCGGTGCGATTTAAGTCTGTTCACGCTTCGTGCGGTTGCACTACTGCACAAACCCAGAAGGACGAAGTACCCCCAGGCGGGACCGGGGAGATTACAGCCACTTTTAACATTGGCGATCGCACCGGTCTTCAGGTGAAAACGGTGACCGTGGAGACCGATGATCCCACGAATTCCAAGATGGTCCTCACACTCAGGACGATTGTCCCGCAGCAATTGGAGATCAATCCGACATTTGTTTTTTGGAAGCAGGGTGACAAACCGGATCCGAAGACGATCACAGTGAAGGTCGGCAAAGAGTTCACTGTGAAGCATATCAAGGTCACCTCATCCAGTCCGGATTTTCAAACCAAAGTGGAAGAAAAGGATAACGGCGAGTTCAAAATCGACGTCCAACCTCAGGAAACGAAAAACCTTGTTGCTTCGACTCTGACGATTCAACCAGAGGATTCACAAAAGGTATTTTACGCCACTGCACGCATCACTAATTCGCCGGTCGTTCAATAGATAGTGAGATCTTCGCTGATCGGCCAGGTTCTCATTCTGGCAGCGCTCGCGATCGCTCCGGGCGTGGGCGAGGCGGTTTATTTTCGCCATAAGATATCGTGGCAATCAGCCGTTCTGCCGTCGGAATTGGTTACTGTCGATCAAGCGCGCACATTGAGCGGCAACGCGATCTGGGTCGATGCCCGCCCCGACGAGGAGTTCGCGCGCGATCATGTTCCCGGGGCGCTGTCGTTGAATGAAGACCGGTGGAATGAATTGCTGCCGCAATTTCTGGCGGTGTGGTCGCCTGGAAAAAAAGTTGTTGTGTATTGCAGCAGTCTGAGTTGCAACGCCAGCCGGGAAATTGCCCGTCGCCTGCGCAGAGAAGCGCAACTTCCTGACGTATTCGTGCTCGAAGGCGGATGGGAAGCGTGGCTAAAGAGGAAGCGTTAAAAACGTTGAATCGTTACATCGTTACATCGGTCCCATTTGTCTCATTGACCTCATTGACCTCATTGGTCTCATTTGTCTCATTGGTCTCATTGGTCTCATTGGTCTCATTGGTCTCATTGGTCTCATTGGTCT
>CATPBS010000061.1 GCA_955652715.1 uncultured Candidatus Udaeobacter sp. | reverse complement strand
TGTTATAGCAGCGATCGGTTGTTTTACTTTAAAATTGGCGCCGAGTGTCCTAACGTTAGTCAGGATTGCCACGACGGCTTCCTCCTCTGTGAGCACCGACGTGTCGATACGAAAATGCGCAACTTTGGCATAAAGTGGCAGCCGCGCCTGTAGCATTTGCGCGAACGTCTCTCTTGGATTTTCCCCTTGCAGCAGCGGTCGATTCCCAGATCGCGAAGCGCGTTCGAAAAGCGTTTCCTCGTTGCCGTCCAGCCACACCACGCGGCCGAGCCGTTTTAGAAAATCCACATTCTCTTCGCGTAATACGATTCCGCCGCCCGTTACGATGATCGCTTGCTTAGCCGATATCAGTTCACGAAGTGCTTGAGTTTCCGCTTCACGAAAGGCTTGCTCGCCGTATTTGGAAAAGATTTCGGGAATCGAGATTCCGAAATGCGAAACAACGATGTCATCGGTTTCGACTAAGGCGAGCTTCGTCCGCCGCTGCAGGCAGCATCCAACGGATGATTTCCCTGCGCCCATCATCCCGATCAGAGCGATCGATTTGGCCGCGGCATTCACCGCCCAATATCTCATTAACACCTACCTTGAGCCAAGTGCGTTGCGCATATGACTAAAGAAGCCGTTTAAACGGCTTTGTTGTAGGGTACGTCGCTCACCGGGTTGAAGCGCGGTGTTAGTGAAATCTTCAACCGTGCTTGGCGTTTCACAGAAACGCCCTACAATCTGCTCATGCCAAGATCCAAGGCTGTCGTTGCGATTATCATGGGTAGCAAATCGGACTGGGAAACGATGCGGCACGCTGCAGAAACGTTGGATGATCTTGGTGTGACGAATGAGGCGCGCGTCCTCTCCGCTCATCGCACTCCCGATGCGACCGCAGAGTTTGCGCGAAAGGCAGCCGATCGCGGCTTCCGAGTCATCATCGCCGGAGCGGGCGGCGCAGCGCATTTGGCCGGAGTCATTGCTGCTCATACGTGGTTGCCCGTTCTCGGCGTTCCGATTCAATCGAAACTGCAGGGGCTCGACTCCCTTTTGTCGATCGCTCAAATGCCGGGAGGAATTCCCGTCGGCACATTAGCGATCGGCGAAGCGGGCGCGAAAAACGCCGCGCTTCTCGCGGCTGCGATTCTCGCCACGTCCGATAAGAAGATTCGTCAAAAATTGGAAGCGTTTCGCACGAAGCAGTCGGAAGCGGTACTCGCCGCGAAATTGCCAAGGTGAAAACCGAAACTGTAGCGGCGATCTCTGATCGTCGTCCGCGGTCGCAGACCGCCGCTACAGGACGCGCCGTTGCACTCTTGCGCAAAGGCGAAATCGTTGCGTTGCCCACCGAAACCGTTTACGGCCTCGCTGCTGTTGCGCTCAACCCGATCGCGGTGGCAAAAATCTTCGAAGCAAAGGAACGACCGCGTTTCGATCCACTCATCGTTCACCTCCCAAGCCGGGACTGGCTCGAAAAAATTACCGACAGTTCCGTGCACGATCGGCAACTGATATTAAAACTCGCTGACAAGTTTTGGCCCGGCCCATTCACGATAGTTCTGCCGAAACGCAAAATCGTCCCTGAGATCGTGACTGTCGGCCTCGACACAGTCGCAGTTCGAATCAGCTCGCATCCAGTTTTTGCCGAGGTCGTGTACGAATTGGATCAGCCGCTAGCTGCGCCCAGCGCAAACCGATTTGGCCGAATCAGTCCAACAACCGCGCAGCACGTCTTTGACGAACTCAGCGGACGCATTCCGCTAATCGTTGATGCTGGTCCGACCGCGCACGGGATCGAATCAACCATTATTGCCGTACGCAGAAACAGCATCGACATCCTGCGCCGCGGGCCGATCACACCAGAGGAATTATCCGAATTTGGCAAGGTCAACATGCTCGCATCACCGGCCCGGGAAATTCTAGCGCCTGGACAATTGCCGTCGCATTATGCACCGAAGACTCCGTTGCGGCTTATTGATAACGCCGAATCATTTTTGCCGGAGGAAAACCAGCGCGTCGGCTTGCTCGCCTGGCATCCTGACTCAAGGAAGGGTGATCTCCAGATCGCCCAGCGGCGGGCTGGAGACCGCCGCTCCTTGAAGTTTGTTGCGATTCGCGATCTCAGTGAGCAACAGGACCTGCGCGAGGCCGCGGCAAATCTCTTTCGCTGCTTGCGCGAGCTCGATGCGCTCGGTCTCGATCTTATTGTTGCGGAACGAGTTCCCTCTCAAGGACTCGGTCTGGCGATTCTTGACCGACTCGAGCGTGCGTCGCACCGCTAGTCTGTTTCCGTAGACAGGCCTGAATGAATCCTTTGAACAGCGGATGCGGCTTGTTTGGTTTGCTTTGGAACTCGGGGTGATACTGGCAGCCGACAAAATACGGATGGTCACGGAGCTCGATCAATTCAGCGAGGGTGCCATCCGGTGATGTTCCTGAAATGACAAAGCCCTTTGTGATCATTTGGTCGCGATACTTCATGTTGAACTCGTAGCGATGCCGGTGCCGCTCCGTTACCTCGGTGTCACCGTAGATTTTTTCTGCAAGCGTAGCTTTTACGATCTTGGTTGGCCATGTGCCGAGCCGCATGCTTCCGCCTTTGTTACGAACACCACGCTGCTCTTCGAGCAAAGAGATCAGCGGCTCGGTAGTGTCCTTGTCGAATTCAGTGCTGTTCGCATTCTTGATTCCACAGACGTTCCTTGCGAATTCAATGGTCGCCACCTGCATGCCGAGACAAAGACCGAGATACGGAATCTTGTGTTCGCGCGCATAACGCGTCGCATTGATTTTTCCTTCAACTCCGCGAGGGCCAAATCCGCCAGGAATCAGAACACCGGCCACATCTTTCAACTGGGCATCGACGCCGTGCTCCAGCGATTCGGCATCAATAAGTTTGAGATCGATTCCGCAGTCCTCGCCGGCGGCAGCGTGCGTGAGTGATTCGTAGATGCTCTTGTACGCGTCGCGGACGTCCATGTATTTGCCGACTACCGCGATCTTGACGCGTTTGCTTGGGCTGACGACACGCTCGACGAATTTGCGCCAGTCTTTCAGATCAGGCGCGGGCGTTTCCAGATGCAAAAGATCGCACACCAGTTGGTCGAGTCCCTCGGCGTGCAGCGTCAATGGCACTTCGTAAATCGTGTGTTCGACGTCCCGCTCCTCTATGACGGCCTTTTCGGAAACGCTGCAGAACATCGACAATTTGCGACGCACATCCCGGTCGAGCGGTCTTTCCGTGCGGCAAATCAGCACCTGCGGTTGCAACCCGATCTCGCGGAGCTTCGCCACACTTTGCTGCGTCGGTTTTGTTTTTAATTCGTGTGCCGCTTTGATGTAAGGAACAAGCGTGACGTGCATGTTAATCACATTTTGCGGCCCGACTTCGAGAATGAACTGGCGAATCGCTTCCAGAAATGGAAGGCCTTCAATATCGCCGGTCGTGCCGCCGATCTCTGTAATAACGACGTCGTATTTGCTCTCATCAGAAAGTTCCCGGATGCGATCTTTGATCACATCAGTGACGTGCGGAATCACCTGCACAGTCTTGCCCAGGTAATCGCCGCGGCGCTCTTTTAAAATGACGGTCTCGTAAACCTGGCCGCTCGTCAGGTTGTTGTGTCGCGTGAGGACACAGTTGGTGAAGCGCTCGTAATGGCCAAGATCGAGATCAGTCTCCGCGCCGTCATTGAGCACATATACTTCCCCATGCTGGAAGGGGTTCATCGTCCCCGGATCGACGTTGAGATACGGATCGAATTTTTGGAAAACGACGCGGAGACCGCGCGCTTCGAGGAGTGTTCCAAGTGAAGCGGCCGTCAATCCCTTGCCCAGGGAACTGATCACACCGCCAGTGACGAAAATGTATTTCACGAAGGCGTCCTTCGTTTTGCGCGGGCAAGCTTTTGCTCCAGCGCCATTGCGTCTTCTGGCGTGTCGATGCCAGGCGATCCTCTCGCAGTAATGAGCACATGAACCTTTACACCATTTTCCAACGCCCGCAATTGCTCCAACGTCTCGGTCCGCTCCAGTGGACTTGGTTTCCACTTCACAAACTGGAGGAGCGCATCCCGACGAAAAGCATAGATACCTTGATGGCGCAGATAGCGAACACGGGAAGGTTTGGCAGGGTAAGGGATAAGGCTTCGAGAGAAGTAAAGCGCACAACTATTCCGATCTACGACGACCTTGTTTTGATGCGGTGATTCTGCTTCCGCAGGATTTTGGAACGGATGCGCGGCAGTGACGATGTTGATCCGGTGATCCGAGCGGAGTTTTTCGATGAGCTTGTCGATTAAACGCGGATCGACCAACGGTTCATCACCTTGGATGTTAATGACGAACGCGAAGCGTTTGGAATGACGTATCACTTCGGCCACTCGATCGGTCCCGCTACGGTGTCTAGGCGAAGTTAAGGCGACCTCAGCGCCCCAATCGAAAGCGGTCTCCGCGATGCGCATGTCGTCAGTGGCAACGATGAGCGCGTCCAATTTTTTCGCGCGCCGACAGCGTTCCCAGACGTGGCGTAAAAGAGGCTTGCCAGCAATTAGATAGAGCGGTTTTCCTGGAAAACGTGTAGAACCCCAGCGCGCTGGAATAATGCCGACGGCCCTGTTCATGCGTCGGATCGCGGATGAACATTCGTTAGCAACGAGCAGAAATATCGCATCCCTCGATTCACT
>CATPBS010000060.1 GCA_955652715.1 uncultured Candidatus Udaeobacter sp. | reverse complement strand
TATCGATCAGACAACTCAAACAAAGACCCCGCGCGACGCGCGATGTCGATCGACATTTTGGGCACTCGTCTGGTTCGTTGCGAAGCCGCGCCGAAACAGACGTGTCTGGAGAGTTCTGGGGAATGTACAAAAAGTTGAAAGGGTTACAAAGTTAAAAGGGGACCGAGCGATGCAGATTACAGAAGCGGGTATCATCAATTTTAAATCGCGAATGTCAATCGCTAATTGGTTAAATGATAAATTGTTAACCCGCTCGCAGCAGCGCACACCAGCCTTCGGGAAAAGTTTTCGGAAGAAGTAAGAAAATTCTTCGAAACGGCGGAAATTAACGGAACGACGCGGACGACAACGCTTAATGATTCACCGCTTCAGCGACTCAACGTTTTCATTCCGCGGCGTTCAACGCCGCGCATAGATATCGAAGTTCGCCGTCGACGTCGTTGGGTTTCTCGACGGTTTGGGCGACTTCGTCGCGGAGCAGCGCGCGATAGCGCTCGCGCAACCGGTACACGAGGCGTTTCACCGCCGCTTCCTGCAGGCCGAGCGTTTTCGAGAATTTGGCGTAGGAAACATCTTCCCGCTTCGCCGCGAGACAACTGCTTAGCACGTCAAAAACACTCCGCCGGCCATGCTTTTCGCATTCATCGCCCAATCGCCGCAGCGCGCGCTCGGCTACCGTGGCCGCCCAGCGGACATCAAAAATCCGTTCCGGCGACCAGCTCTCCGATTCCTGGGCTGGAATCGACAACTGCGACGGCGCCTCCGCCATCCAATCGTCCCAGGAAACAAATTGCACGTCGCCGCCGCGTTTCCGCGCGCGACCCCTCTTGGCGGCATCGTGCAAGAAATCCTGCAGCGCCTTGAGCACGAGCGAACGGAACCTCCCACGACTCCGATCGGCACGCTCGAGGAGACGACCTTTAAGCACCATTACAAAAAAATCCTGTGTCAGGTCCTGGGCATCGGGCACGGAATGGCCCAGCCGGCAGATAAAAGCGAAAATCGGCCGCCAATAAATTTTGCAAAGCTCGGCCAGCGCTTCGCGCGTCTTTTGCTCGTCGCCTCCCGCATCCGCGCAGGAAAGGACCACGCTCCACCGCGTCGTCACGAAGCGATCGGGGTTGCGCTTTTCGGGAGAAGGGGTCTTCGGGTTCAGAGGCTCAAGTTTCCTATAAATTCGTTTATCGCGTCAACCGTCGCCGCATTTCGCCCTGCTGCCAAATTAGAAAGGCGACTGATATTTCTACCAGTCGCCTTCTTATTATCTTACTAGAAGTCATCTCATAAATAGTTCGATCCGACTTTTCGCGGGCCGAGGGCGGCCCGGCTCCAACAACATGCATCGACGACGAACGCTTGGAGACAGCGTGCCCTCAGGCTGTTTCGATTTATGAGCTGGGTTCTAGTGCACTGTATCGTTGATAACGTACGTGCGTTTCAGCTCACCATTCAATTGATACAGTGCATTAGTATTTGGTAACGCTCGTGGTCGGAGCGCAACTCATATCAAAAAAGTCGGCGGCATGAACGGCAAGCTGCAGGTCATCGCAACTCAGAAGACGCTAGAGCTTATCACAAAACAAACGCACTCAGCCGACGACTGATGAACTGAGTAAACACTACGACAGGCTGATCGCAGGGCAGCACGAAACGCGCACAGCGATGGCATTCGTGGGTAGAAGATTCTTGTAGCGGCAGCCGTACCGGCTGCGGGATATCAAAATGTTTTTCAAAATGTCGCAGGCGACACGCCTGCCACTACAGAAAACCAAAGCCGTTGAGGTTTCGCGCGTTTCAAGTGGACGATCTCGCTTACGCGGCCATGCACAAAGCAAAGAGGGCTCCGCGGTTTTCCGCGGAGCCCTCAAGCTGGGGTGAACTACTATATTTCCGTTATTATGGGCACGCTACGATTTGGTCTGTGTTCATGGATATAACTCTGCTAATTTTGTACCACAGTTTTGCGAGGACGTGCCATAAACACCGACCTGACTTCCCGTCCACATGACGCTAGTGAACGTGCCACTGTAAACGTTCCTGCGTACCTGCACCGAGCATGTTCCGCCGATCTGTGGTACTGTGCCGGTCTGACCTGCTGAGCCGGAATATCCATTGAGGTTTGCTCCTATTACATTCGCGCCCGAATAAGCAATGCTTGATGCGATAGGCGTAGTTTGCGTGACGATAACACTCTGCTGGTATGCTCCCGAGTTTGTGTTGCAAGTGCAATAATACCATTCGTAATCGTCATAGCTAAACGTCATCGAAGGAGTATACCTATTTAGCGCCGACTGATTCCATGCGAAGCACCGCTGCAAAGTGGCTGCATCTACATAACCAACGCCCGTTGATGTGTCACATGTTGTAACCGCATAGAGACATAGAGAATTTGCAAGTGATAATATACTTATAATGCTAGTTTAGTTTTCATTTAGTTATTTTCTTTGGTTTTTGGTTTTGGTTTGTTTCCTTTGGATTCCTTTGGAATTTATTTGCCGTTGGGACTTCCTCCTGGTTGAGCGGACGAGGTCGCGGCAGAAATGGCGCCAAGAAGAGTGCGGTCGAGCACTGGTTTGCGAAGGAAAGCTGATGCGCCGCGCTGCATGGCGCGCTCGCGGGCCTGCGGCAAATCGTGGCCGGTGATAATGATGACGGGGACCGCGGCGTATTCCGGGCAAGATGCGCTTGCACGTTGAACCCGGTCATCTGCGGCATGTGCAGATCGAGAACGACGCAATCCGGCAGGCGTGTCTCGATCGATTTCAAAAACTCCGGACCGGAGGCGAATGTCTCCACACTCAGTCCGGCGGAACGCATCAAGCGCATGAGCGCTTTGCGGATGGCTTCTTCGTCGTCAACGACAGCGATGTGCGGGCGAGTTTTGATCACAACAGCGCGAGAGTAAAGCAGTCGAGGCAGCTCGCGCTATTAGACCTTGGTTTATTTATACCTAAGGCTACTATACATAAGGTTACTATACCTAAGGCTATTATACTTTAGGCTGTTATACTTTAGGCTAACATGAAGAAAGGACGGTTAATCAGCGGGTGGCAGTCTTAGTCTGCTGATTACTGGTCATCTCATCTGATCTTCTGCACACGAACGAAACGGAGGGTTTAATAATTTCGGATTTGAAATCTTTAGCCTCATTTGGTGTGTTTTTTAGGCCCGGGCCGTGTCATCTGTGGTTGTTCGTCCCCGATTTAACGATTTGACGAGTTAACGCGGCGGAGCCGACGTGATCGCACGTTGATGCTTGTGGAGGCGCTTGTGCCAAGCTGCTGTAGCTGGCCGCGCCAACATTGCGGCGAACGCATCCGAGCCGTTTCCGCATCCGCTCCCGAATTGCAACGGCGTGCTTCAGACAATGAAATTTCGTGACCACCGGCTCCGCGCAATACACGCAGATCCCATCGCGCTGATGCCGTAACTGATACCGCCGCGCGCGTGATACGTCCTTGCGATAACTAAACTCGTCGTGGATCATCGCGCGCGCGACCTCCTCAATTGCGCATTCAATCTTTGCGCGTCGCTTTTTGCTCATCGCATAAAGCTTGGTATCGCTTTGCCGTCTGGGCATTCATCATCGCTAACTCGAACGCGGCGATGGCCGCCGCCGCGACAGCGCTACAGGAAAACAACAAGTGCACCCAGTTCTCGCCCTGTTTGCACCAGACCACGAAATAGAACCCCGCGAGCGTCAAGCACGCGGCTGCATTCATCGACCAGAGAATAGTGATCCAACTCATCGGATAACGGCGACTAACCCTGCGGTTTTATTTGTTAGTTGGATCGCGAACCCAACAGAACGCCATTTGCAAACGTGAAACCGAGTGGCAAATGCGAATCTCTTGACCGGGGTAAATTGCTCCTTTCGTAAAAATCCCCCTAAAATCTCTCTTTCACCATCTTCTCCGAGATTTGCCGGCGTAAGTTCTCCAAAATCTTCGGGAATTGGAAGAATTCTGACTCTGGTCGGGCCGGATTCTGCGCCAAACGCTTCGTATGCCCCTCTTGGCGCGTTAGTTAACCCGCAGGCTTTAACAATCGTGTCGCTAAAATCGGTGGGAAATTTCTGGCCCAATTACTGATGCCGCGCAGGGGGCGTGACGCCTAAGCACGCGACGATCAGCACCACCGCAGCACCCAGACAGACTTCGCAAAGCACATTCCAGCGGAGTTGAGACAGCAAGTCCGGGTCTGCGGGAGCCTTTAGTAGCTTCGTTTTGACGACGAATCGGTTGAGTGCGCCGAAACCAACGAGGATGGCGAAGAGCGTGAGCTTAAAG
>CATPBS010000059.1 GCA_955652715.1 uncultured Candidatus Udaeobacter sp. | reverse complement strand
GTACCGCCAGAAATGGTTTTTGACGAAGGTCTCGGCGATCTATTTGTGCTGCGCGTCGCGGGCAACGTGATCAACAACGAAAGCTTGGGCAGCATCGAGTACGCAGTCGACCATTTGGCTGTGCGCCTAATCGTTGTGCTTGGACATCAGCGCTGCGGTGCTGTGAAAGCAGCGAAGGATACCATCGCTGCCAACGGCAAAGCGCCGGCGCATATCGAATCATTAGTTCAGGCGATACGGCCCGCTGTCGAAGCCACAACAAAAGCCGATCTTGAGGCGACTGTGGAAGCGAACGTCAAAAATGTCGCGCAAGCGCTGCGTACGTCGATGCCTATTCTCAAACCGAAAGTTGATGCCGGCGAAGTCCGCGTGGTCGGCGCGAATTACAGTCTCGATACTGGCGGCGTCCGTTTTTTTGACGAGAAGTAGGAGTTTCGCCCACTCGTAGCTTTGATTCCAAGTCTCGGCCGAGCACCTTGGTTTCGCGGTGAACGTTCGATATCTTGTCGCCGCGCTTCATTAAAAACCAAAAGGAGGAAATCATGGCTAAACCCGAACAAACAGACGCATCGAAGAATCTTACTCCTGCCCAGGAGGCTCTGCGCAAACTGTGGGAGGACCATGTGCGGTACGAGTTCTCCACACGTAATACCGACGACACGCTCGCAACCATGGTCGACGACGCTTATGTAAATCACATTCCAGTGCTGACCGGCGGCGGCGGCCGCGATGAATTGCGCGAGTTCTATTCGAAACGGTTCATTCCTCAGATGCCTCCCGACACGGAAATGACGCCAGTCTCGCAAACGATCGGCGAGGATCAATTGGTGGACGAAATGGTTTTCAAGTTCACTCACACGATCCCTATGGACTGGATGTTGCCGGGCGTCGCTCCGACCGGAAAGCGCGTAGAAGTTCCGCTAGTGGCGATCGTTCGGTTTAGAGACGGCAAGCTGGCGCACGAGCACATTTACTGGGACCAGGCGTCCGTGCTCGTTCAGATCGGATTGATCGATGCCGCTAAGCTGCCGGTAGCGGGTATCGAGAGCGCGCGCAAGGTTCTCGATCCCACTTTGCCACCGAACGCGCTGATGCGTCGCGGTGATCAAAGCCAGTAATTGTCGAATTGGCTACGAACTGTTAAACACATCGTAAATGAGCATCTGAGACATGAGCATCGTCGGAAAGATTGACAGTCTTTGGCGTTACCCTGCTAAGAGCATGCGCGGCCAAGAGCTGGACGAAGCTTTTGCAAGTTTCTCCGGAATTTATGGCGACCGCCTCTTTGCGTTCCAAAGTTCAGCGAGTTCAAAGGGATTTCCATACCTGACAGCTCGCGAGCAGAAACGACTTCTACAATATCGCCCGCACTTCCGTTATCCTGACAAAGCGGCGCGGCCCATTAACTTGACGGAAGCGGAGAGCATGGGTGCGAATCCGGTCTGGGCCGACCCTTCAGAGTTAATGGTTGATGTTGAAACTCCGGGCGGACAAACACTCGCGATTGATGATCCGGCACTGATCGACTTGTTGCGAGCCGACATCGACCAAAAGCATCAGCTCAAGTTAATGCGGTCCGAGCGCGCCATGACCGATTGCCGACCCGTGTCGATCTTTAGTTTGCAATCGGCGCGTCAATTGGGAGAAGAAACAGGTACCCCCATCGATAAACGGCGTTTCCGAGCAAACGTCTATGTGGACTTAGCATCCGCTCAGGGATTCGCTGAGAATGAGTTCGTCGGTCGATCGTTGCGGATCGGGCCGAAGGTTGTTGTCACTGTTCTGGAGCGCGATGCGCGCTGTGTGATGATCACTCTCGATCCCGATACGGGCGAAAAATCGCCGGCGATACTGAAAAAGGTAGCCCAAGCCCACGAAGGTACGGCCGGTGTTTACGGTGCGGTCGTGGTAGAAGGCATGCTGCACAAAGGCGACCCGATCGAAGTGTTAGAGTAGAAGCCATCTCATAAATCCAAGAACGGCCTGAGGGGCAGGCCATCTCCAACGTTCGCCGTGCCGATGGAGCCAGGCCGCCTCGGCCTGCGACTAACCAGATTAAACTCTTTATGAGATGATTTGTAGCACGCCTACCGCAGTGGCGATGCACATATAACGTTCGCTCATCTTCTGATTCGTTAAGGCACGATCGTATTTTGCGTCACGTGTTTCTTTGCGCGAAGACTGGCGGTATGGCAGCCGGCGAAACGATCGAGTCGTACGTGCCAGCGCGGCTGGATCGGATGCCGTGGAGCCCATGGCACTGGCTCGTAGTGGTTTCGCTCGGCGCGACATGGATTCTCGACGGACTCGAAGTGACGCTGGCTGGAGCGGTAGGCGGAATTTTAACGCGCCACGAGACACTTGGATTAACCGATACGCAGGTCGGCGCGACCGCGACATGTTACCTCGCGGGCGCAGTGCTCGGTGCACTGCTTTTCGGCTACGGGACCGATCGATTTGGTCGCAAGAAATTCTTCTTCATCACGGTTGCGGTTTATCTGATCGGAACGGCGCTGTCGGCTTTCTCCTGGAACTTCTGGAGCTATGCATTCTTTCGCGCGGTGACCGGCGCGGGCATTGGCGGCGAATATGCAGCGATCAATTCGGCAATCGATGAACTAATTCCGGCACGGGTACGTGGCCGAGTTGATTTGATAATCAACGGATCATACTGGATCGGTGCGGCCATCGGCGCGGCGGGTACTCTTGTGCTGCTCGATCCGCGTCGGGTCCCGATCTGGTTGGGCTGGCGATGCGCGTTTGGAATCGGTGCGACACTTGGGCTCATCGTAATTCTCTTTCGCCGATGGATTCCCGAGAGCCCACGTTGGTTGATGATCCATGGACGTAACGATGAAGCGGAACAAATTGTTAGCGACGTAGAGCGAAAGATTATGGGAGCACATACAGCCGGGATCGCCGATCCCGGCTACAACGAAACGGCCACGCGGATTCGAACGCGCACGCATACGCCGTGG
>CATPBS010000058.1 GCA_955652715.1 uncultured Candidatus Udaeobacter sp. | reverse complement strand
TATAAATTGCAGGAGGAAGGCCTCGATACCGTCGAGGCGAACGCCAAACTTGGTTATCCAAGCGACCTGCGCGATTACGGGCTAGGTGCACAGATTCTTTTCGATCTCGGCGTGCGGCAATTCCGGTTTCTGACAAATAACCCGAAGAAAGTTGTCGGCCTGGAGGGGTACGGCCTCGAAATGCTCGAGCAAGTGCCGATCCGCGCGAAGGCCAATCCGCATAACGCTAAATATCTCGAAACCAAAAAGGTGAAACTGGGTCACATGCTGTGATTGCGCATTCCGCCGCGAGGAACTAGCGAACACGAATGTCGAGCACTGCACCGCCGCGTCCACGGATGGCCAAGGGAAAACGCAGTTTTTGCATCGTCGCGAGCCAGTTTAATGCGCATTACGTGCAGGGGCTCGTCGATCATGCGATCGATGAACTGCGTGCCCTTGTGCCGGATGCGACGATTTCGCTCCAGCGTGTGCCCGGGGCATTCGAAATTCCCGTGGTCGTGCGTGAGCTAGCTTCACAGGAAAATTCTGACGCGGTCATTGCGTGCGGCGTGATTTTGCAGGGAGAAACGAATCATGCGCAAAATCTGAGCCGCTCCGTCACGGATGCGCTTCAACGTATTGCAGTGGAACAAGCAGTGCCCGTGATCAACGTCGTGCTCAGTTTCGATAATGAAGGGCAAGCCCGTGCGCGCTGCCTTGAAAACCGCATCAATCGCGGCACCGAAGCCGCGCGGGCGGCAGTGGAAATCGCAAATGTCCTGGCGGACCTTCGCGGAGGCTGATCGTTATGGGCAAAAGACGACGCGCGAGAGAAGCGGCAGTCCAATATCATTTCTGGCGCGATCTGCAGCGTGGCGAAGGGCCCGAGCGAATTGACGACTTTTGGGATTTTTGCCCAGCTACGCCGCGGGTGCGCGAATTTGCACAGCCACTCATCGAGGGAATGGTGGCGTATCTCCCGGAGATCGATGAACGCATTCGCCGCTACTGCGAGAATTACGAATTTCGACGTATCTCAGCAGTCGACCGCAATATTCTGCGGCTGGCGATCTATGAGATGCTTTATCGCGACGACATACCTCCGGTCGTCTCCATCAACGAAGCGATCGAGCTGGCAAAAACCTTCGGTGGCGCGGAGTCGGGCCGTTTCGTGAACGGTATTCTCGATCGGGTACGGAAAGATTTGGACCGGCCAGCGCGAGAAGCCGTGACGAAACGGGATTCGTAATCCGTCACTCGTTACGTCGTTACAACGATTCATAGTTCTCGGATTTCGATTCACGGCTCATCGACATGAACTTCCTTCGTTCTCTCGCCCAACAATTCGCCGCCAAACCGATCGACTGGGAGGAGCTCGAAGAAGCGCTAGTCCGGGCCGATCTCGGCGTGGCGATGACAACGCAGATCATCAAAACGCTGCAGGAGCGGGAGGCTTGGTCTGTGCTTGGAATTGGCGACGTCATCAAAGCCGTGCGCGAAGAGATCGCGCGGATTTTGCCGCCTGACCCGACGCCAATCCGTCTAGTGAACGGCAAACCAACCGTGATTTTGATCGTCGGCGTGAACGGAACCGGCAAGACAACCTCGACAGCAAAACTCGCGCATTATTTGCAAGGTAAGGGCGGTTCACATGAACCGCCCGCGGGCGATTTGGGTCAATCGCCCCTACCCCGTCGGCCGCACGTCATGCTGGCTGCAGCCGACACTTTTCGCGCCGCTGCAATCGAGCAACTTGGCATTTGGGCAACAAGGCTCGGCGTTGAAATGATTCAAGGACAATACAACGCCGATCCTGCTGCGCTTTGTTATGAAGCGTATCAGGCAGCCGCCGGACGTAAGATTGAATTTCTCCTGTGCGATACAGCCGGCCGAATGCACACAAAAATGAACCTGATGGCAGAGCTTCAAAAAGTGAAACGAACTCTTGCGAAGCACGACCCGGACGCGCCGCATGAAACGCTGCTGGTGGTCGATGCAACTACTGGCGGCAATGCACTCAGCCAGGCGCGCGAATTCCAAAACGCCATTGGACTGACTGGTCTTATTGTCACGAAGCTCGACGGCAGCGGCAAAGGCGGCATCGTCGTCGCGATCCAGAGTGAACTTGGAATTCCAACGCGTTTCGTCGGCACCGGCGAACAGATCGACGATTTCGCGCCATTCGACGGAAGTAAATTTGTCGCGGAGATGTTATAGGGGAAATTCACAACCGTGGGAGAAGCAATCAAAGAGACCTTTGCGCCAGAAGATGGCGTCGCTCCGATCGCAGTGACAGGGATGCGCGGTTTTGTCGCCAAATTCACCGTCCTCAAGGGAGCGCAACGCGAGTTGTGGCTCACCTTCTTGATAAAGCTGCTAATCATCCTGGCATATTCGGTCACGAATGGGACGCTGATCTTATGGCTCAGGTCAGATCTCGGGTTTAACGATCAGCACGCGTTCGCTTTAGTAGCGTGGGTCTGGGCACCGGCCATGACCGTGTTCACGCTTTTAGCTGGCTCTCTTACCGACGCGTTTGGCCTTCGCCGAACTTTCTTCCTTGGTGTCTTTGTCTGCCTGGTGGCCCGCGCCGTCATGGCGTTTACGACGATACCATGGCTGGCGCTTGCTGGCGGCTTGCTTCCTTTGGCTATCGGGGAGGCGTTGGGCACGCCGGTGTTGATCGCAGCCGCGCGACGATATTCCACGACGCGACAACGCTCGATCTCCTTCTCGCTCATATACTCGATTATGAACGTTGGCTTCCTGATCGCTGCCGGTATTTTCGATTACGTCCGGCAGACGTTAGGCGAATATGGGCATTTAAATTTCTTTGGATTAGAGATCACCACTTACCGAACGCTATTCCTCGTAAGCCTCTGTTTTGAGCTCCTACTTCTTCCAGCGATTTATTTTTTACGGCGAGGAGCTGAAGCGACGGATCAAGGCGTCAGCTTCAGTGCCGAGCCGGTAAGGTACGCCACCGGTGCATTGTGGAAGCGTGCTCTGCTAAACGCCCGTGACACTGCCCGCGATACCGTCCGGCTATTTCGGCAACTCCTGGGTCAGTCCGGCTTTTACCGGCTCCTCGCTTTTCTTCTTTTGATCGGGTTTCTGAAGCTGATCGTCATGCTCATGTATTACGTGTTTCCCACATTCGGTATTCGCGAGCTCGGGAATGGCGCTCCGATCGGTCACCTGCTAGGCGTCAATTATCTTCTCATCATCTTTCTTGCGCCGACGATCGGTGCGCTTACGCAACAGTTCTCCGCATATCGAATGGTTGTAGTCGGAGGAGCCATCTGTACTGCTTCGGTGTTCGTCATGGCTTTGCCTAAACCGTGGTTCCAAGCTTCCGCCAACGGCGTGATCGGGCAGTGGCTCGGTCACTGGTACCTCGGATTAACGGGTGGTATTCATCCGTACTACATCATGACTGCGCTTTGTATGGTCCTCTACTCGGTCGGCGAAGCATTCTACGCACCGCGAGTCTATGAGTATGCTGCCGCGATTGCTCCAAGAGGTCAGGAAGCGTCCTATGGGGCGTTATCTTATATTCCGTTTCTTATCGGGAAGCTACTGGTTGGAACCGGGGGATATTTACTGGCTGCGTTTTGTCCCGAACACGGTCCGCGGCACCCCGGAACGATGTGGCTGATCTTCGCTTTGGTGGCGTCGGTTGCGCCGGTGGGATTGATTGTGTTCCGTCGCTACATTCGGGTTCCCGAGGCTGGGCGGCAGGACGTCGATTAGCGAGATTCCGTCGGGCGAATTGTCGAGATCAGGAGTCATTCCGCAGCAGCCCCGTCGCCGACCACGGTTCGCCTTGCATACGAATATAATAAAGGGAGATCGACTTCGCGCCTGTGACATTTGTAAAGAACGTTTTCGCGCGTAAAATACTGAATCAAAGAAGTCGATGAGGGGGAAGGGATGAAGAGGTATGAACACGACACGCTTAATACATGCACATCATGGTTCGCATAAGACGTTATGGTTTGGGCTGCTTGGTACAACCGTTGTGATTGTAGGCTCGATTTTGTTCGCTTATTCTCAAACGCAAAAAAAAGAAGCCGAGAAAATGAATCCAACCAAAGCAGTTCCCAACGAAGCCGAATTGCTAAGACAACTGTCCAAGGAACAATATCACGTTACCCGCGAATGCGGCACGGAGACACCGTTTCACAATGCTTACTGGGACAATCACAAGCCAGGAATTTACGTCGATATCGTCACGGGGGAGCCGCTCTTCAGCTCGCTGGACAAATTCGACAGTGGCACGGGCTGGCCTAGTTTCACCAAGCCCATCTCGCCCGACAAAGTGGCGGAAAAACGGGATTCCTCATTCGGAATGGAACGCACGGAGGTTCGGTCAAAAGCAAGCGACTCGCACCTGGGCCATGTTTTTGACGACGGGCCGGCCCCGACAGGGCAACGCTTTTGCGTTAACTCGGCTGCGCTTCGCTTTATTCCGGTGGATAAGTTGAAAGAAGAAGGTTACGGCCAGTATTTGTCGCTGTTTCAGCAGCAAGGCGGTGAAGCGAAACCGCCAAGCGAATAGCAAAGCAAGAAACAACGCGACATAACGGACAGCGCGCCGTCCATGCCCCGCGTCCGGTGACTT
This sequence comes from uncultured Candidatus Udaeobacter sp., assembly GCA_955652715.1. Taxonomy (GTDB): domain Bacteria; phylum Verrucomicrobiota; class Verrucomicrobiia; order Chthoniobacterales; family UBA10450; genus Udaeobacter. The sequence goes on along the minus strand of CATPBS010000058.1, from coordinate 7,084 downwards.
GATTCGCTTTTGAACTCCCTGTTTCAGCACACTAATCTGTTGGAGTCGCCATGACCAGAGACGACTTCGATTACGCAATTGAAAACACTCACGTGATTGTCGCTCCCGAGCGACAGATCGCCACGTTTGGCAGCACCAGTTTCGATTTTTACTTGATCTCGGAGTTGATGGACCGAGTCGATCAAGTCCGGATTCGCAATGGGAAAATTCATGCCGAGCGTCCGCAGATTCTGACGCCGGAGCATTATTGCCGGTTCTTACTCGAGGGTTTCGGGGAAAAAGCGGAGCGATATGTCAATCAACTACGTGAACATGCCCAAAATATCGCGGTGCTTCGTTATGGCTTTCAATTCCGCAAAACCGATCTAAGCGAACAGACGTTCCGCGATTCAATCGACACGGTGATCAATCGCACCAGGCGCACGGTTGAAAACAAAAACGAACCGCTCAGCGCGGTCATTCACGGCGTGGACGACGCCTGGGAAGTTTGCCTGCTCAAGTTCACTATCGATCTGGTCGGGCGCTCCTCCGGGAGCAATCTCGGCGACTTCCGCAAGCGCGGGCTGCTCTAGCCGCTGCTCGCAAATTGCGAGAAGTCGCTGACAGATCCGGCTGCTCCATTCGTGAAGCGCTAAGGGTACTTCCAATATGTCTTCGCATAAACGCGCCAGCGCTCGCGAGCGCGCGCCGGCCAGGCTCAAGATGCGCGTTCCATAGATGCCAGGCATGGATCATGTGCGGCCAAATTTCCAAAGTCACTGGGACGTCTGCCGCACCTGCCGCGGCCGCGAAACGAGTGGCGTCATCGAGTAACGTTTCGGCAGAACCCACCTGGATCAGTAATGGAGGAAAGCTCCTGAGATCGGCGTAGAGAGGAGAAACGCGCGGATCCTTTCTGTCCATTCCATCGGGCAAATAGGCGTCAGCCAATTCGTTCAGATACTCCTTATGGATGATCGGATCTACGGCGTCTTTGCTAGCGAATGTCGAACCGGACATCGTCAGATCCGTCCACGGCGAGACGAGCCATAGGCACGCCGGAAGTCCCTCGTGTGCATCGCGCAGCCGATTGATTAACGCAACTGCGAGGCCCGCGCCAGCGCTGTCGCCCCCGATCGCGATCTGCGAAGCCGGAGTACCTTCATTTCGCAGAAAGCGCCACGCAGTCAGCGCGTCATCGTACGCTGCGGGAAACGGATGCTCGGGGGCGAGTCGATAGGCAATAGCAAGCGTCCGCATTCTCCCAGTACGGCCTGCCTCCGTGACCATGCGGCGATGGCTCAGGATTGAACCGGAGCAATAGCCACCGCCATGAAAGAACAACAGCACATGCGAAGCATCACTGCCGGGAACGATCGACCATTCTCCGCCCAGGCCATTGACATCGACAGTCTCAAGCTTCACATCATCGGCGACGGGCCAAATGGAACCGATAGCGTCAATGCGCTGACGCCGCTCAGCCCAGCCGACAGGGCGCGGCTTGGAATGTAGCAATGCGCGCACATTATCGATCTCGCTTTGAGCCATAGCGTTGTGAGTTGATACTAGCGCTGCGAGGCGATTTGTGACTAAACCGCTAAACTTTCGACTTTCGTCAACGGGCGCACCTTGGCATTCTGCGCGCTCAAGCGGCAAGTGAAAAATTATATCCGGCTTAATCTCAGTTTGCTCTACTGGATTCTAATTGCGCCGTTCACCGGGCAATTTTTCAAGATTGGGCCGATCTTCCGGCAAATGGTGTTCATTGGGGTCCGCGCCGCGCCGATGGTAGCACTGACGGCATTCAGCGTAGGAGTGACACTGGCGATGCAGGCTGCGCATTCCCTACAGAGTCTCGGCGCGGAGATGTACATTCCCGATCTGGTGATGCTTACCCTTTTGCGCGAAATGGGACCAGTCTTAATCGCGGTGATCGTGATCGGACGGAGCGGCTCTGCCGTCGCAGCGGAACTGGGGACAATGAAAGTGTCAGAGGAGATCGAGGCACTTGAAGTGATGGCGATCAACCCGGTTCAATATCTGGTCGTACCGCGTTTTCTCGCCATGCTGGTGATGCTGCCAGCGCTCACCATTTTCGGAAATTACATCGGCATCCTGGGAGGCTGGGCAGTCTGCCGCTTCGCCCTTGATTTCAATACTGCGGGGTATGTGATGCGTGCATTGGAGAGCGCAGACACATGGGATTTGTATTCGGGAATGATCAAGAGCGCGGTCTTCGCCTGGATCATCATCACAATCGCGTGCAACGCGGGCCTGAATGTGGAAGGCGGCGCCGAGGGTGTCGGTCAGGCCACAACGGGTTCGGTGGTGCAAGCTTTGCTCGCAATGTTGGTGACGAACGCGATTCTAACAGGAATCTTTTTCTTCAGTGCATGAATACCAACGGAGAAACTATCATAGGGGTAGAACATCTCGTCCGGAGATTCGGGGATCGCGCAGTGCTCAACGATATCTCATTCAACGTCCATCGTGGCGAGACGCTGGTCATTATGGGCGGCAGCGGTTGCGGCAAGAGCACTTTGCTCCGGCACATGATCGGCTCCATGAAACCGACTTCGGGCTTGGTAAAGATCTTCGGCGATGACATTACGGCGATGACGGAACGCGAGATTGAACGAGTGCGGCTGCGATTCGGAATGCTATTCCAATCCGGCGCACTTCTCGCCTCTCTCACAGTCGGCGAGAACATTGCGCTGCCACTGTTGCAGCACACCGACAAATCTCCAGATGAAGTCGAAGACATCGTGAGGCAAAAACTTCAGATGGTCGGCCTGACCGGTTTCGAAGAGCTGAAACCAGCGGAGATCAGCGGAGGAATGAAAAAGCGGGTGGGACTTGCGCGCGCGCTTGCTCTCGATCCCGAGTTGCTACTCAGCGATGAGCCGACCTCCGGGCTCGATCCAATCATGACCGCCGTGGTCGACCAGCTAACGCTAAACCTGACTAAAGGCAGCCACATGACCGCAGTGGTCGTGTCACACGATATGACTAGCGCCTTTCGCATCGCCACACGGATGATTATGCTCGGCCATGGCTCGATTGTCGCGCAAGGTACGCCAGATGAGATTCGGAATAGTCCAAATGCGGAAGTGCAGCAATTTATTCACTGCCAGGCCGACGGTCCGATTCCGTTGAACCTTTCACAGGAAGAGCATAAAGATCATCAACACGTCCGGCCCCGCCCGTTTCTCGGCGGGCGGCTCCGTTTTCATCACAAGCACTCATGAAGCGCAATCTATCCGATTACTTCGTCGCTTTGTTCGTCATCGCGTGCAGTATCGTCCTGCTCGCCGCGCTCACTTTCGCGCTCTCGGGATATCGCCTTAAAAAACCGACACGCATCCTGAAAATCAATTATGAAGATGTGACCGGCATAAAGGTAAATTCAGAGGTGCGCTACGCCGGTGCGCCAGCTGGACGCGTAATCGCGATGCGTCATCTCACTGCAAAAGAGCGGGAGGCCAGTGCAAACAACCAAGACGCGGTTCGAGTGACAGTGAGTTTGGATGAAGCCATTCCGCCGCTGCCCACGGACGTCACGGCCTCGCTTAGCTCCGATACACTCCTCTCGCCAAGGTTTGTAGCGCTTTCTGCGGGCACACCGGGTGGTGAGACGCTGGCAAACAACGCCGCCATCGAAGGCCATCCTGCTTACGGCCTCGAGCAAATTACCGCGGCAGCCGGGCCGCTATTCGAAAACGCAAACAAAGTGCTCGATAATCTGAACGTTACTGTCACCGGTTTGAAGAAAGATCTCGACCAATTCACGCCAAAGCTCGGGCCGCTGGCCGATTCGCTTAAGCTCGACGTGGACAATTTACAAAACGTGGTCACAAACCTCGACAACCTCACCAAAGGCGCAGACACAGTACTCGGAACAGCCGACCGTTTCATCAGCAGCACGGACAAGCAGCTTCAGGAACAGTTGAAACAGCTGCACGTGGTCCTATTGAACTTGAAGGTAGTCACGACGCACGCAAAAGCGCTGGTGGAAACGCTCGCTGAAAAACCAAACCGCATCATCTTCAGCGGCAAACCAGCCAAGCTCACCCCCGAGGCGGAAATCCTTAAAAGCTCCAAACCTCTGCCAGGAAAAAAACCGTAACCACGGTACCAATGCGTGCCCTTTGAAGCGCTACATCAACAAAGCGGCGGCGCGTTAATTCAAATTCACTATATTCCTTACCCGCTCAGAATCGCACCGCAACCTGATTGGAGCAGTTCTGTGTTCCCGCTTCGCACACCTTATATGTGAAGGTGGCCCTGCCCTTTTGCCCCGTGCTATCGGTGTAGCTGCCCGTATTGGGTACTGTCGTGATGAGCACGCCATTCCGGTAGATGTCGATGTTAGTCGAAAGCGCCCCTTTAAGCGAGATCCACGGTGTCAAATCCATGCACCTTGCGCCCTGATGCTGTGAGCGTTATCTGACCCGGCGTCGGAGTAGGCGTCGGAGTTACAGTCGCTGTGGGTGTAGCTGTAGGCGCAGGTGTAGGTGTTGCTGTTGGCGTCGCCGTAGCAGTAGGCGTAGCGGTTGCCGTAGGCGTAGCTGTTGGTGTCGGCGTTGGACTTGCGCCTGATGAGACTGGCTCCCTATCTGTGAAGGCATCCTGCTGGGATATACCGCTGATGGTCACGCGACGGTCCACCCATGCAGAGAAGTGCTGGTTGAGCAATGAGGAGCCGTAGTCGTAGTCTCCCGCATAGGTCGGTTGGATGCCCGGGTCGGGCTGCAGAGGCAGCGGCGTGACTACGTCCGAGAACTGCATGTCAGGCAACAAGGTCGCGCCGTTGTCGGTGGATTTGCGCGCCCACATCCTGTAACATGGGGTGCTGGGGCTGGATGGCTGGCAACTAGCCGCCACCCTCTCTCGCTCGTCGTACCAGACAGCAAAGACACTGCCATCCGCAGCGACCGAAAGGTTAGGCTGCCACTGCGCCTTGGTGGGGTCGGTGTTAGTGTTGAGCATGAAGGGAGCGCTGAAAGTCACACCGCCATCGGTGGAGCGGATGTAGAAGACGTCGCCGGGGTCGCCGTTGCCGGCGTTACGGGCCGCATAGACGTAATGGACCATGCCGTTAAGGGCCGCAGGCTCACCCCAGCCCTCGTGTCGCCAGTAGGCGGGGTTGTCGTACATGGTGGCGAAGTAGCCCGAAGAGCTACGGCCGGGACCATTGAAGGTGGGGCCGGTGTAGGTGTTAGTCCAACTGTTGCCGCCGTCGGTTGACCTGTAGAAGAGGTTACTGTCGGACGGGTACCCGTCGTTTACCTGAAAGCGGAGATTCGCGTCAAGATAAATTTATGGATTTGGAAAAGCCGCGCCTTGCGGACAATCATGTCACGTGCCGATGGCTTTATACCGCCGCATCAATTTGAAAAACCGAAGCGCGTCGCGCACGGGACGAATCTTACTCACCTGATCAGAATAAACAGTCGTGATTGGGACTGATTCAATCCGGTAACCTTGGCGGCTGGCGATGATGAGCACTTCGGTGTCGTAATCGAATCGGTCTCCGCCGCCAAGCAGCTCCGGAATCAATTGTCGATCTAACATGCGGTAACCGCATTGCGTGTCGGGAATTCTTTGTCCGCAAACCCGGCTAATCCGCCTGCTCATGTAACGGTTCACCAGGCGCCGGATGAGCGGCATTCCGGCAAGATTGTTCATGCGATTGCCAATGAAAAAGGAAGGCCGCGTCGCACCGGCAGCCGCTGTCAGGAACCGATCAATTTCTTCAGGAAGATGCTGGCCGTCGGAATCGAGAAGGATCACCCACGCAATTTCTCGATCCAGTTCGCCACCGGACGGACTCGCTGCGGCGAGCCAGTGCCCTAGTCCTGTCTTGATCGCTTCGCCTTTGCCGCGGTTTTGATTGTGAACAATGACTTCAGCGCCGGCTTGGCGCGCGCGTTGTGCGGTCTGATCGCTCGAGCCGTCATCAACCACAAGGACATGGTCGAGTCGCTCGCGGGTCCGACGCACGATGTCCCCGATATGTTTTTCGTCCTGATACGCAGGAATGACTGCGGCAGTCTGTGAACGAATCTGAGGGAGCGGGTCGCACGCGGCCTTGGTCATTGCCGCACCACCGGATGAAAATCGGCCGCGTGGTAAGAGCTGCGGACCAGTGGACCGGAAGCGACGTAGAGAAAACCTTTTCTACGCGCGATGTCGCCGTAGTAACTGAATTGCTCAGGAGTGATGTATTCCACGACGGGCAAGTGTTTCGGACTCGGACGCAAATACTGACCCATGGTCAAGACCTCGCAGCCGACCTCGCGTAAATCGTCCATCGTCTGGAACAGTTCCGTCTCTTTTTCACCGAGCCCAAGCATGACGCCGCTCTTGGTCACAACACCAGGTTCTAGTTCCTTCGCCCGACGCAAGACTTGCAACGATGTCCGATACTTAGCGCGCGATCGCACCACTGGTGTCAGGCGTTCCACGGTTTCCAAGTTGTGATTATAAATATCAGGGCCAGCATCGAGGACGATCTGGATACACCAATTCTGTGCGTGAAAATCGGGCACGAGCACTTCAACGACGATTGAAGAATCCATTTGGCGAATCGCAGTGATGGTGCGCGCAAAATGATCGGCGCCACCGTCTTTGAGATCGTCGCGCGCGACCGCGGTGATCACGACATGTTTCAATTTCATCCTGCGCACCGCCTCGGCGACACGCTTTGGTTCGTCTTCTTCAAGCGTGAAAGGTTTCGCGGTCGTCACGGCGCAAAATCCGCACGCGCGCGTGCAACGATCCCCCGCGATCATAAAAGTGGCTGTGCCCTGGCTCCAGCATTCCCAGCGGTTTGGGCATTGCGCGCTTTCACAAACGGTGTGTAACCGCAAATCGGAAATCAGCGCCCTGGTGGAAAAGAAAACCGGATTAGATGGCATCCGCACTTTGATCCAAGGCGGTTTGTGTGCCTGGTGCAACGCCGGATCAATCTTTGTGCACGACATTTCAATAAAGTTACAAAAGTTATAAAAGTTACAAAAGTTAAATCGCTCTGTAGCGGCGCTCTCTGAGCGCCGGGCTAAATGATTTGGCGGTCAGAGACCGCCGCTACAGCTTTGTCCTG
>CATPBS010000057.1 GCA_955652715.1 uncultured Candidatus Udaeobacter sp. | reverse complement strand
TACCTAGAGCAGTTCCGCAATCTGCACTGCGTTCAAGGCCGCGCCTTTGAGTAGTTGATCGCCTGAAACCCAAAATGAAAGCCCGTTTTCAAAAGCGCAATCCAGGCGCACCCGGCCGACCTGACAATTATCCTTTCCAGCCACGCTGAGCGGCGTGGGATAACGGTTATTGTGCGGTTGGTCCACGAGTTCCAAACCAGGGGCTTTGGACAAGAGTTCGCGCGCTTGTTCCACTGAGATTGGGCGCTCAAACTCGGCGCTCACCGATACTGAGTGCGCGCGGTAAACTGGAACGCGCACGCACGTTGCCGAGAGGCGGAGCTCCGGCAAATGCAGGATCTTGCGCGCTTCGTCTTGCATTTTGGCTTCTTCTTTTGTGTAACCGCTCTCGAGAAATGAATCGATATGCGGCAGCAAATTGAAGGCAATTGGATGAGGATAAACTGTAGACGAGTTGGCCTCTGTAGCCGGGGTCGCTGACCCCGATCCAAAAGATGATTCCGGTTCCCGCGCCGCCTCTTTTGTTTGCCGCGCCAATTCTTCAACGCCGCGTGTGCCGCTGCCCGAAACGGCCTGGTAGCTTGCAGCAAAAACCCGGCGCACACCAAACACTCTGTGCAACGGGTAGAGTGCCATCAACATAACGGTCGTCGTGCAATTGGGATTTGCGATAACGCCACGATGCGTGCGCAGATCTTCCGCGTTAATCTCGGGGATCACCAGCGGCACGTAATGCTCCATGCGGAACGCCGAAGACTTGTCGATCGCGATCGCGTCCGCCTGGCATGCAATCGGAACGTAATTGCGAGAAACATCTCCGCCCGCACAGAAGAAAACGATGTCGATTTTGTCGAAAGATCCGTCGGCGAGCTTTTCTACTGGGAGCGATTCATCCCGGAATCGAACTGATTTGCCAACAGAGCGTGCCGAACCAATCGCACGGAGACTTGCCACAGGAAAATTTCGCCGTTCCAACACGCGCAACAGCTCGGTGCCGGCGGCGCCGGTCGCGCCCACGACAGCAACGTGATAATCTCTCATGAGCATGTCGATTGTAACCTTGCGCTCAAGTTGTGCAAAGCAGGCATAGGAACGAATTGATGGCCAGCTTCCCAGCAATTCGTCGTGAACGGAAAACGAGATGAAGAAAATTCATATATCTATTCGCGACCAACGGCTCACGTTGAAAGCGGATGAGATGCCGATCCGCAGTTACCCGGTGTCCACTTCGCGATTCGGCATTGGGACCGAAGAGGGAAGCATGACAACGCCAACGGGCAGATTTTGCGTAGCAGAAAAGATTGGCGGCGACATGCCGAGCGGCACGATCTTTCGAAGCCGCGTGCCGCTCAACCCCGGCGAACCGCTTCCTCCAACCGCGGATCTGGTCATGTCACGTATTTTATGGCTCGACGGATTGGATGAGCAGAACGCGAATACCCGCGAGCGGTTCATCTACATTCATGGCACCAAACACGAGGACAAGATCGGGACGCCAGACAGCTGCGGTTGCGTTAGGATGCGCAACGCGGATGTAATCGAATTGTTCGATTCCGTGGATGAGGGGACACCAGTCGTAATTGAGGCATGAATTCCCAACAAGTTTCTGATATACAAGTTGAAACGTTCGGCTAGAGTCTGCCCGATCATACATCCAAATTAGGCAACAGAAACGTTGCTTCCGTGTGATCCCCAACGGGTACTGCAGCTTGCGGCGAAAGGAGGCGATATTAATTGAAATTTGTAAAGGCAATCTTGATCGTGGCCATTTTGGCCACTGCTTTGAGTTTTGGTGCTTGCGCTCAAAGAAAGGAAACCGTGACCACAAGCGCGGGAACGACCGGTTACTCGAAGTAATCCGGCACCCTTTGTGGTGATCAAAAAACTTAAGAAAAGCATTGCTTCCCCGTTGTTCCCTGCCTAAACAGACCGGAGCAACTTGCTGTGAAAGGAGGCGATATTAATTGAAATTTTTGAAAACGATCATGGTCGTGGCCGTTCTGGTCACTGCTTTGGGACTCGGGGCTTGTGCGCAACACAGGGAGGTGGCGACTCCACCTATGGGGAAAACCGGGAAATAGATTCGGTAACTTGGCAATTTATTGTGGGCGGATTCGCCCAAGAGGCCAGGTCGTATTCCGGCCTGGCCTTTTTCTTTCTGAATTTCCATCGGGCCAATGTGGCCACGGGACGGAAACGACGTATGCGAGTATTGGCTGAGTAGCTTCCCATCCGATCGGTTTCCCATTAAGCTCCGTGAATGGAGCTTAAGGGCGAGCAGATTTCCCTCATTGAACTCGCGGCCGTTGCTCTCGGAGACGAGGCGGTTCACATTTCTCCTCTCGCGCGTCCGCGTATTCTGGCGTCGCGCAAAGTGATCGAACAAATCATCGCGCGAGATCTGGTGGTTTACGGAGTCAACACCGGGTTTGGCAAGCTCTCCGATGTCCGAATTCCGCATGGCGAATTGCGCCAGCTTCAGCTGAACCTGGTCCGCAGCCACGCCTGCGGAATCGGAAATCCGCTGTCGGAGGGCGAGGTGCGGGCGATGATGGTGCTGCGTTCGAACGTCCTGGCCCTCGGCTTAAGTGGAATCCGTTGGGAGGTCATCGAGTTGCTTTGCGAAATGCTCAACCGGCGTGTCTATCCTGTCGTTCCGGAAAAAGGCTCTGTCGGCGCCAGCGGCGACCTCGCTCCGCTCGCGCATCTGGCATTGAGTCTTATCGGTGAAGGCGAAGCATTTTTTCAAACGCAACGGATGCCGAGCGCCGAGGCAATGCAGCGCGCTCAGTTAACACCGCTGCAACTCGAAGCAAAAGAAGGCCTGGCACTGCTCAACGGCACGCAGGCGATGCACGCGGTGGGTGGCCTGGCGCTTCTACGCGCGAAGCGGCTTGCGCGTGTTGCCGACGTTTCCGGAGCGATGAGTCTCGAAGCACTCAAAGGCACGCCTGCTGCTTTCGATTTGCGGTTGCAGGACGCGCGCCCGCACCCGGGCCAGAAAGCCGTGGCCGAACATCTTTTGTCCCTTATGGAGGGCAGCGAAATTCGCCAGTCGCATCTGAAGGACGATCCGCGCGTTCAGGACGCGTACAGCCTCCGTTGCATGCCGCAAGTGCACGGAGCCGCTCGTCACGCGCTGGCACATTGCGAGGAGGTTTTGCTGATTGAATCCGCATCGGCCACTGATAATCCGCTTGTATTTGCGGAAAGCGGCGAGGTGATTTCCGGCGGCAATTTTCATGGCGCACCGCTTGGCCTGGCGTTCGATTACGCTGGGATCGCGATTGCCGATCTAATGAGCATGAGCGAACGCCGAACTGATCGGCTGGTTAACCCTGACAAGAATGAAGGGCTGCCTGCATTTCTTGCGCGACAGCCAGGTTTGGAATCCGGCTTCATGACTGCGCACGTCGTGGCTGCTTCGTTAGTCAACGAAGCGCGCGTGCTCGCACATCCGGCGAGCGTTGATAACATCACCACCTCCGGTGGAAAGGAAGATCACGTTTCCATGGGAATGACGAGCGCGCTGAAGCTGCGTGCGGTTGTCGATCTTGCCGAAAATTTGCTGGCTATCGAGCTGCTTGCCGCTGCCGAAGGCTTGGAACATCGCAGGCCGTTGAAAGCTGGAGTTGGCGTTGAGCGGGCATTCGCTGCTGTGCGCAAAATTGCGGCGCCGCTCATGCAGGACCGTCCGCTGTCGAGCGACATCGCGCGTGTTGCCGAAGCGATTCGCCGGGGCGATTTTGATGCGGAGGGCGAAAATTCGTGAGCGGAAAACGAGTCATCAATGCACCACGCGGCAGCGAAATGAGCTGCAAAGGTTGGCATCAGGAAGCCGCGATGCGGATGCTGATGAACAATCTCGATCCAAATGTAGCCGAGAATCCGGATCAACTGGTCGTGTATGGCGGGACGGGACGCGCTGCCAGAAGCTGGGAGGCGTTCGATGCGATCGTACGTTCGCTGCGCGAGCTCGAAAATGACGAGACGCTCCTGGTGCAATCTGGGAAACCGGTCGGCAAATTCCGGACACACGATCAAGCGCCGCGCGTTCTCATCGCGAACTCCAATCTTGTCGGACAATGGAACAATTACGCGGAGTTCAATCGGCTCGAGCGAATGGGGCTGACGATGTATGGACAAATGACAGCCGGGTCGTGGATCTACATCGGCAGCCAGGGGATTGTGCAGGGAACGTACGAAACTTTTGCCGCCGCGGCTCGAAAGCATTTCGGCGGTTCGCTTGAGGGAAAATTCGTGCTGACTGGCGGCCTTGGCGGAATGGGCGGCGCGCAACCCCTGTCCGCGACAATGAATGGCGCGGTGTTTCTCGGTGTTGAAGTCGACCCTGCGCGGATTGAAAAAAGATTGAAGAGTGGTTATTGCGACAAGATTGCATGGTCGCTCGATGAAGCGCTCAAGTTAATTGATCAGGCGCGCAAAAATGGGGAACCGCTTTCCGTCGGACTTGTCGGTAATTGCGCGGACGTTCTGCCGGAAATTGTAAAACGCGGAATTGTTCCCGACGTTCTCACCGATCAAACCAGCGCCCATGATGCGTTGAACGGCTACGTCCCGCATGGACTGTCGCTCGAGGACGCGCTCGCGTTGCGCCGGAAAAATCCGGATGAATATATCGAGCGCGCGATGCACTCGATGGCTGTGCATGTGGAAGCCATGCTGGCATTGCAGAAGAAAGGCGCAGTCACGTTTGATTACGGAAACAACATTCGCGCGCAGGCAAAAAAAGCTGGCATGAAAAACGCATTCGAGATTCCCGGTTTTGTTCTCGAATACATTCGGCCGTTATTTTGCGAAGGGCGCGGTCCATTTCGCTGGGTGGCGTTGAGTGGCGATCCCGAAGACATCACCCGCACAGACAAACTGGCGCTCGAGTTGTTCCCGAAAAACCAAACGCTCGCGCGCTGGATGAAGCTCGCACGTGAGCGGATTCAATTCCAAGGATTGCCAGCGCGAATTTGCTGGCTCGGTT
>CATPBS010000056.1 GCA_955652715.1 uncultured Candidatus Udaeobacter sp. | reverse complement strand
ATTGAAAACATGGCTGCCGAAACTTTCGCATCCGGTGCGAATCGGTGAGCACGACCAAACAGCGTTCGGACTAGGCCTGATACTCGATTACGCGCGCTCAACAAAAAACGACTCTCTCGCCACGCTGGTCACTGATTCAGCCAGAAAGTTCTTCCTTTCTGACAAGAATTGTCCGCTCAATTACGAACCTTCCGGTGAGGATTTTCTTTCACCGTGTTTGGCTGAAGCGGATGTGATGCGGCGCGTTTTGTCGCAGGAGGAATTTGTCAAATGGCTAAAGGAATTCCTGCCGGAAATTCCCGCAACGCCTAGAGACAGCGAGGCGGCCACAGCTAACTGGCTGCCTGTGACGGTCTCGCCCGATCCGAGCGATCCGAAGCTTGCGCATCTCGATGGATTGAACTTGAGTCGCGCGTGGATGCTGGAGGGAATCGCCTCGGCGCTTCCCGCCGACGATTTGCGCCGGCGCACGCTTTCCGCCGCGGCTGACGAGCATCGGCGCGCCGGACTCGCAGCAGTCACGGGTGCGCACTACGAAGGCGGACATTGGCTCGGAAGCTTTGCGGTTTATCTCACGACTCGGCGCGGTATCCAAAAATAACAAAACTGTAGGGGAAGCTGCAAGCTTCCCTCTCAAAAATACGGAACGCCGAGAGCGTCCGTTGGAAGTTACAACTCGGCCGTGACAGCCCGCTCAGATTCGCGGCGAGGTTTCCCCCCTGTGGGCTGCCAGGCTCGTCGTTGCCAGAAATCTTGCAGGTCCGCCTGGCTTCCTCGGAAAATGTTTCGTTCGGCTTTTCTAACATTAGCCACGCTAATCGGATACGCCGAACGCGGGAGACCACACTTACCGTCGCCGCAGTATTGCCAGAGAGCCCAGTAGTCCCAAGGCGCCGTCGCGCGCGGCTGGTAATGATAATTTGCGATCCATAACCAGCAATTCGTCAGCGTCTTCTTTTGCGCAATACTTACTCTCGAACTGTTCAACACCTGCCGCAGATAATACTCGCTCCCATAAATGCCCGGGTATACACCGGTGCGTTCGCGAATTCGCTCGACAAACGCAACTGCCTGATCGGGCCGCATCGTTCCGCCGGGGTAGTGACCGTTTTTCTCAAAATCGAGTACTAGCAGGACACCGGCGTTCGGACGCGCTGCCGGATTGCCTCGCGCCCAGGCATTGGAAACGACACTGAGAAAATGATCCGCCTGTCGGGCGGGGTCAGTAGCGTCGCCATAATGATATGCGCCCCAGAGCAACCCTGCTTGCAGCGCCGCCATTTGTCGGTCCAGATATTTCGCATCGCGATCGAACCGCGGATACGTCGCTTCGTGAATCACACCGACAATGCCCTCGCGTTTCATCGTGACAAAGTCCGGTCGCATCATGTCGTAGTGGGAAAGATTCACTACGTTGCTGGCGGCGAAGGCGCACGCCGGAATCGAAAAAAATAAAGCCGCGCTGCGCAAGATCGACCGCTTCATCACCATCCGGAATCGCAGTGGACAATTGAACAGCCCTGGCGCGTTTGCAAGAGCAGCTTTCATTCGCGTGCGAACAATTCTGTAGCCACCGGCCCGTGGCCGGTCATGTAAATCGGAGGTCTGCGCGAGCGGAATAGCCCACAGGGCTGCGGCTACTGCGCCGCCAAGTCGGAAAGCTCATTCACGTTCAGAAACAACTTCTTCTCCTGCTCGTTAACAGCTAGCTCCCGCAACTTTCCAGCCTCGACCAGGCGGCGGACGAGAGTTTGCAATGAAAAATCGGCGCCCGCCAGCGCGTCACGAAAATCGATCTCTGCTTCTCGGGGATAAATCGCGGCCAGCGGTTCAGCGCGGCTGTCGATTTTCGGAACGACACCGACACACGCTTCAATGTGGTCGTAAAGATACCGCAGATAATTTTCGCTTATGAACGGCATATCGATCGCGAGCGCCAGCAGATGTGCGCTGCGCGTCTGCGCCAGCGATACAGCAATGCCGCTGAGCGGCCCGCGCGACGGCGGAGCGTCAGCGATGAATTGAACATCGGCAGGACGCCACAGTGGATCAGTTCTTGCCGAAACAAAGATTTCCGCCGGCTCCAATTTCCGCAGCAGTTCGAATTGAATTTGCCAGAGGGATTTCCCGCGAAACAGAACAGTGGCTTTGTCCTTGCCCATCCGCAGTGATTCGCCCCCGGCGAGTAACACAGCGCTGATGTTCATGCACGCGCTTCGGGAATTCGCGTCGTCGAATGCAGTTTTCCATTCGTCAAAATTTTCGCCCGCAATCCACCTCGGCCCTTTAGAAATTCTTCGGCACCAGGGGCGATGGCGCGGTTCATCCAGTAGCATGGCCGGCATTCCTGCGTGCCGTGAAAACGAATACCTTGAACTTCGAAATCTTGGTCGATCAATTCATTTAGATCGACGCTGCGGGTGATCACGTTGCGCCGCGCAACAACAGGCGAGCAGTCCTGAATTTGCAGTGCGCCGCAAAGTTCATCGAAAACTTCCAGCGAAAAAAATGTGATCTGGCCTTTGTAATCGTCTTTGAAATCGAAGTAACGGTCGCCGCGAATCCCGCGGCCAGCTGCGCATTCGATCGTCGGCACTTCGATCATGGGATGCGTGTCCGGCTCGCGACCGTGGTGGCCGACAAAATTGTGCCCCAGCGAAATGTATAAGTGACAGATTTCCAACCGCGGCAACAATATCTGAAAACGTTGCAGATGAAAGACGCGCACAGCATCGGACCTGGGAGAATCATCCGGCGAAAGGAGGACGGTTCACTCGAGTATTTGGGCGACGAATTGACGATCGAAGAGCCGCTCGAGATTCGAGCGAGATTTCGGTCCATTCTTTCGCGCGCGGCGCGCGATATTTCATTTTCGTTTCGCGCCGATTGTGCGTGAGCAGCTGGTACGATGCCGCGCCTTTTGGACAAAGATTTCCCTGGCTAATCGGGCTCTCCGGATCGCCCTCGATTGAAATCAGTTTGCCGTCCTTGTGGTAAATGAGTTGCCCGCACCCAACTCCGCAGTAAGGACAAATCGATCGCGCCACTTGCGCATCGTCAGTCCGGGCGTGCATCGCACGCGTTTTGTCTGACATCGACTCGAGACCGGTGCCGTCCTTGCGTTCGCGGATTTGCCGCACGAGCGGCCATTTCGAAAGGAGGGAAAACATCAAAAAGTCATTGCGCGCCTAGCTCGGGTTGAATGTTACCTGGCATGTGCGCAACGTGCTAGCAAATCCGGGGCAGTTGTTCGCCGGAGAGCATATCCACCACACGTGTACCGCCCACGCGAGTTTTCATCATAACAAAACCGGGATGTTCATCTACCACTTCCCCGATGACTGCCGCACTTTAGCCTAACGGCTGCGACCGCAACGCAAACGCATCGTCACCAAAAAAAATATTTCCGATAGCGGCGATGAGGATGCGCGTGGGAGCCATGGCTCTTGGATTAGATCGACATTATGTGCATCCGGCAACGGACGCGAGACTTGAAGAGAGTCGCCGCTCCGTTTTGTAAGGAAACACCTCGGGTATCTCTCCCGCCCGAAGTTTCTCCTGCATGTCACGCCAGAACTCGGGGCGAAAGAGATCGGCATGTCGCTCGAGTAAACTGGCGCGTGCTGCATCGGGCAGGCGAAGGAACTGGGGGAATTCTTCTGGGAAAATGTCATTTTCGCGGACAGAGAACCAAGGCTCGGCTGCCATCTCCTGCTCGGGCGTGGTCGCCTGCGGCAGATCGCGAAAATTGCAATCGGTCAGGAAACATAGCTCGTCATAATCGTAGAAGACGACGCGACCATGACGTGTCACGCCGAAATTCTTCGTCAGAAGATCGCCCGGGAAAATGTTTGAGGCGGCGAGATCTTTGATTGACTGACCATAGTCGCGCGCGGCGGCAGCGACGGCTCCTTCATTGGCTTCGAATAAAAAGAGATTTAGCGGACGGATGCGACGCTCCACATAAGTGTGAGCGATCACGACATCATCGTCATCGAGTCGCACTATCGAACTCGCGTCCCGAAGTAGATCGGCTAGCAACGCGGGATCAAATCGATCGCGCGCGATCCGCAAATGCTCGAACTCGTGCGCTTCGACCAACCGCCCGGCGCGATCATGTTCGAAAACGAGGCGATAGCGCTGCATGACGTCAGTGCGCGTGTTCTCCTTTGGGTAATCGAAGTGGTCCTTGATCAATTTGAAGACGACGTCATAGCTTGGAAGCGTAAACACGAGCATCACCATGCCGCGCGCCCCTTCCGCTGTGACAAATCGATCGCGGGAGGTGCGCAAATGCCGGACGAAATCGCGGTAGAACTCCGTCTTACCATGACGGTGGTAGCCAATCGCATTGTAGAGATCGATTAGCCGTTTGCGCGGCATGAGCTCATGCAAACTGCGCACGAGTTGGTATGGACATTTCGTGTCGACACGGAAATAGGCGCGTGTGAAAGAGAACAGAATTGCGAGGTCAGTCTCGCCGATAAGGATCGCGTCGAGGTCAATCCCGGCTTCGTCCGGCCGCCGCAAGCACAACGCGATCGCGACCGGCGCGCGATCGGCCGAATCGCGAAACGCGTGTCCAACGACGTAAGCACCACGGCCGCGGTAGAAGACGCTCCCGATCATCTCTAATTTCGGTCTCCCGTTTCCTGGCGTTTTCTGCGGGGATACGCGAAACGCGGCTTCAAGACGTTCGGCTGCGCGTTGCGCCGTCTCATCAAGCGCACACCAATGTTCCTCTGCAAAACCTGTGGACGGATCCGTTAGGCTCGCGATAAGCAATTCATGAATTGAATCACCGGAATAAACGCGACGCGTGTCGCTCGGCACCGTCGTCGGCGCTTCGTCAAAATCGGTATCGACAAACTCAATTGACTGATCCACACCTTCGGTGGCGAAGATTCGGCGCGTTAGCGAATTGAAAAAGCTCTCGGCGATTTCCCATTTTGCCGATGTCGCGATGAGCGAAGAGTAGACCGCTTTCATCCCCGCCCAGATTCCACGCTCGCTGACGCGCGGGCCCATGATCTCTCTAATCTGGGTAGTGAGCTTTTCCATTTGCAGCGTGTAGAGATGCAATCGCTCCGCCGCATCGGCAAAGGATCCCACCCAATCGCGCCCGAGGAAACGTTCGCGCGCGCGCAACGTGATCGCCTGAAATTGCTTATCGTAATCGGCGAACGCGCGTTCTACCGTTTCCGCGCAAAGTGCTGCGAGTCTACTGTCCGTGAGTACGGCGCTTTCAGAAGAGGCCGCGCTAATTACGGACATGCGATGGATTAATGGAACTGCTCTTGTTCGGTCGAGCCGCGCAACGCGGTCGTCGAGCTTTTCCTACCAGCGATTACTTGCGCCACCTCATCGAAATAACCGGCGCCGACTTCGCGTTGGTGTTTGGTCGCGGTGTAACCGTCGGCCTCGGCGGAGAACTCAGCTTCCTGCAATTCGGAATACGCGGACATACCGCGATCTTTGTAGCCATGCGCGAGCCGGAACATGGCATAGTTTAAGGCGTGGAAACCGGCGAGAGTGACGAACTGGAAT
>CATPBS010000055.1 GCA_955652715.1 uncultured Candidatus Udaeobacter sp. | reverse complement strand
GGCCGGATCGGCGTTAAAAATAAAGTTCACATAATATCCGGAATCGAGCGATCCGGCCACATAGGAAAACTGGCGCCTGTCCATTTTTTGCACCTGCTCGATCTGAGCCCCTTCTTTTTGAAACTCGGACTCGAGGCGATCGATAATTTCCCTGACACTATCCTCTTTCCCCTGAGCGTTCAGCACAAGCAGCGCTTCGTAACGGCGGTTCATATTTCTTCGGTTTCTTGACCCTGAAGATCCGGTCGCCGGGGCGACACCGATTCGTCCGGCCGTATGCCGGGCGAGCCTTCGGGGTTAGAGGTGTTCATCGCGGAAACGAGCCCGTTGTCAATCGCGCAGTTCACAGTTTCCACCGCGCGACTGATTGTAGATCTAACCAAAGGTTTCTCCTCATCGAAAAACCGGTTCAATACATAATCGACCCATCCTTCCCGCGGCGGCTCACCGATTCCAATGCGCAAGCGCGGGATTTCCTCGGTACCGAATTGCATGATGATTGATTCAAGACCGTTGTGGCCGCCCGATCCGCCGCGCGCCCGCAATCGCAGACGACCCAGCGGTAGCGCAAGATCATCCAGCACGACGAGGATTTGCTGCGGCTGGATTTTGTGAAATTGCGCGACCA
Organism: uncultured Candidatus Udaeobacter sp.; assembly: GCA_955652715.1. Taxonomy (GTDB): domain Bacteria; phylum Verrucomicrobiota; class Verrucomicrobiia; order Chthoniobacterales; family UBA10450; genus Udaeobacter. Next base: position 2,897 of record CATPBS010000055.1, on the reverse strand, counting down.
CAAAGAGCGGATGGCCACTGCGGTTCATGAAGCTCATCGGCTTGACCAGAAGCACAGCACCACATTTCGCTGAGAGCGCGTCCCACTTTGCCGATTTTTCCCATGTGGATCCAAACTGCGCGGCGAGCTGATCGACCACCATAAACCCAATGTTGTGACGCGTGGCTGCGTGTTCGGGGCCGGGATTTCCGAGGCCGGCCACGAGACGAATTTGTGGATAGTTTTCCACACCCGCTTAATCCGCAATCCGCAATCCACAATCCGCGATCAACGCTACTTCTTCTGCTCCTTTTCTTTTGGAGCCTTTTCCTTCGGAGCCGGGGCGGGCGCAGCACCTTCGCCCTCTTCCTTTTTCTCGGTGATCACTTCCGGTCCGGCAGCTGCCGCTTCGGCCTCAGCGACAACCGGCTCTTCTTCAACAATGGGGGCGACCACCGAAAATGCCGTGAGATCGGGCTGCACTTTTGGCGTTACCCCGGGCGGGAATTGAATGTCGCGAACGTGAATGGAATCGCCAATGTTCAGTTGCGAGACATCCACTGTGATCCGATCAGGCAAATCGGCCGGGAGACATTCAATTGCCAGCACGCGCAAGCTTTGCTCAAGCAATCCGCCAAAAGTTTTAACACCAACGGGGGTGCCCGTCGGTTCGAGAGGAACTTCGGCTTGAATCATCTGGTCCATGGAGATGGCGTGAAAATCGACATGACGAATGTCACCACCGACGGGCGAGTGTTGCACCTCCTGCACGAGCGCAGTACGACTTGACTGTTCACCGGCGATTTCGAGCTCGACCAGAACGTTCTCTCCGGACGCGTGGCTCATCATGGCGTTGATCTCGCGCGCGGCGACTTGCAACGCCTGCGGTTTATTGTTACCCCCGTAAATGATCGCAGGAATCAGTCCGCGCGCTCTGAGTTTGCGCGCGGCAGAGCGTCCCACATCCATCCGTGGTTCTGCTTTGAGCTTAACTTGTTTTGCCATTTTTCTCGTTCTCGATGTTAAACAGCGACGACACGGATTCGTCGTTATGTATCCGTTTGATGCCCTCTCCGAGAAGCTCGGAGACGCAAAGCACCGTGGTCTTAAACCCTTCCACGCTGCGCACGGGCGTGCTGTTGGTCGTTACTAATTCCGTGATTTTCGATTTTTGCAAACGCTGGATCGCGATATCGACCAGAACAGCATGGGAAACCCCGGCATAAATCTTCAAGGCGCCGCGTTTTTTTAAAAGCTCGGCCGCAGAAGTCAACGTGCCTGCGGTCTCAGTGAGATCGTCAATCAGGAGAACGTCGTGGTCTTTCACTTCACCGATCAGATAGAGCGCCTCGGTCTCTGTTGCGCTGCGGCGCTCTTTCGCCACGATCGCCAGATTTGCGTGTAACGCTTCCGCGTAGGCCGAAGCCATTTTCAGTCCACCGAGGTCTGGCGATACCACCACGGTTTTTCCGGTTAGCTGCTTTCGCAGATACTTGATTAATACCGGGGCCGAATAAAGGTGGTCCACCGGGATGTCGAAAAAGCCCTGCACCTGCTGTGCGTGCAGATCCATCGTGAGCACGCGGCTCACGCCCGCCGCATGCAGCAAATTGGCTACGAGCTTGGCCGTGATCGGCACACGCGGCTGATCTTTGCGGTCCTGGCGTGCGTATCCGAAAAACGGAATCACGGCCGTGATCCGATCCGCGCTGGCGCGCCGCGCCGCGTCGACCATGATGAGCAACTCCATCAAATGTTGATTGGTCGGTGGACAGGTCGGTTGAATGATAAAAACGTCATGCCCGCGAATGTTCTCCTCGATTTTCACGTAAGTCTCGCTATCCGGAAACGAGCTGATGATCGCTCGACCCAGCGGGACACCGATGTATTTGCAAATCCGCTCAGCCAAATCCCGGTTGGCGGACCCGGAGAACACTTTTAATTCTGGCTGAAGCGCAAACATGGGGAGCGTCTAACTTAGGCGGGCGGAAACGGCGTTGGCAATCTTCAAAACTTGCCAGGCGCGATTTCTTTGGCGAATAGTTTGCATTCGAGGTTTTCGCTGATGAATGCCGACCCGATCCGAATAGAACGCCCGAGTACCAGCTCAAAGCTCTTCGCGCACACGCGCTGGGACGTTATTCCCGTGTCTGCGGGCCTTTTTCATCTCGCATATTTTGTAGGCCTCTTCTTCCTCTACCCACATGCGCCGCTATGGGTGATGCTGATCCTCGGCTTTTTTTATGCGCTGATGGTCAACGCAAACATCAACGGGGTGGGGCACAATTTCATTCATAACCCATTTTTCCGCTCAAAATTGCTGAATCGGCTGTTTGGAGTCACGCAATCGATCGCGAACTGCTTTTCTCAGACGTACTACGACGCGGTGCACATGCAGCATCATAAAGGCAACGCCGATCGGCCAGATGAGAAAGGCGAAACGATCGACTGGATTTCGATTTACAAGCACGGTCACGATGGTGAGCCGGAAAATCCGTGGACCTACGTGTTTTTGAGTTTCTTCCGGGACGATGTCGGCGTGATTCGCCGGGAGCTGCGCAAACGCAATAACCGCGATCTTTTCTGGGGCAATCTGGAATTGGCGGCATTCGCTACGGCGCTGTTCGTGATGTTCCTGTTCAACTGGCGCTACGTCATTTTTTATTTCCTCCCGTTTTGGTACCTCGGCCACTGCTTCAGTTATTTGAACGGCTACTACCGTCATTACGGAGCGAACCCGGACAAACCGATTGCATGGGGCGTGAGCAGTTACGGGAAAATCTATAACTGGCTCTTCTTCTACAATGGCTATCACGCCGAGCACCATTTCCGGCCCAAAGTGCACTGGACGAAAATGGAAAAGTTTCACCGAAGCATTGCCGATTTACAGAAGCAGGAAGGCGTCCGCACAATCAAGC